>NZ_JBPYUI010000014.1:0-146120 GCF_051858335.1 Klebsiella sp. K47 | reverse complement strand
GGCCCCTGCGGGCCCTGTCCGGCGGCGGGAGCCCCGCTGCCGCTCGTCCCGCGATCGTGCCAGAACCAGTAGGCGGCCCCGGCGATAATCACTACCGCCAGCGCGGCGCCCCAACGACGTATGTTACTGCCTTTCATTAGTTTACGGTCTCATCCTGAAGCGTTTCGCTGAATGATACTAGTTTAGTGAGGGAAGGGGCCGTAAAAATGGAGGAATTATGAAAAGAAGGTTGAGAAATGTCTGGATAACCGCCGCGACGCCGGGCGCTCCCGCGGCCGATATCCGGGGTGATATCAACTTTTAGTTTAAAAAAGCAAAAAATAGTTGTATCCGCGGGGGCTTTAATTAGATTTATGCGGTGAATAAATCAGTGCATTCTCATAATAATAAAATATGCACTTAAAAATCAACGTGTTAAATAATCAGGGGTCATTGCTGTGGCAAACGCAAACAAACTCACGCTCTTCATCGTCATTTTTATGCTGATGGGGATCCTCTCCGGCGCGGCTATCCATGCCTACGCGACGCCAACCACCGTCTCCGCCTGGGCGGACAATATTACGCTGCTCACCGATCTGTTTCTGCGGTTGATCAAAATGGTCATCGCGCCGTTGGTGTTCAGCACCCTGACGGTCGGCATTATGCGCCTCGGCGAGACGGCGACCATCGGCCGGGTAGGCGGGAAGGCGATGGTCTGGTTCATCACCTCCTCGGTATTATCCATTCTCGTCGGGCTGGTGATCGTCACCTTCCAGCACCCGGGCGCCGGGTTAAACCTGGCGGTGCCGAAAGAGGCGGTGGATACCGGCCTGGCGGTCAGCGGCATGAGCCTGAAAGGATTCCTGTCGCACACTATCCCCACCAGCATCACCGAGGCGATGGCCAACAACGAGATCCTGCAGATCGTAGTGTTCTCGATGTTCTTCGGCATCGCCGGCGCGTCGCTGGGGGAGAAGTTTAATGCTCCGCTGGTGGCGGCCCTTAACGTGGTGTCGCACATTATGCTGAAGGTGACGGGCTATGTGATGTACGTTGCGCCGCTGGCCATCTTCGCCGCCATCTCGTCGGTGATTGCCTCCCAGGGGCTGGGGATCCTGCTCAACTATGCTTCGTTCATCGGCGGCTACTACCTGGCGGTGCTGTTGACCAGCGCGGTGCTGATTGCCGTCGGCTATATGGTGCTGAAAAAAGAGGTTTTCCGCCTGCTGAACATGCTGAAAGATCCGGTGCTGGTGGCCTTTACCACCAGCAGCTCGGAAGCGGCCTATCCGAAGACCCTCGAGCGACTGGTGAAGTTTGGCTGCTCGCGCAATATCGTCTCGTTCGTCCTGCCGATTGGCTATTCGTTCAACCTCGTTGGCTCGATGGTCTACTGCTCCTTCGCCGCGATGTTTATCGCCCAGGCCTATAACGTGCCGCTGAGCTTTAGCGAGATTACGGTCATGATGCTGACCCTGATGCTGGCCTCGAAAGGTATCGCCGGGGTGCCGCGTTCGGCGCTGGTGGTGCTGGCGGCGACGATCCCCAGCTTCAATATACCGGTCGCCGGGATCCTGCTGCTGATGGGTATCGACCATTTCCTCGACATGGGGCGCTCTGCCATCAACGTGCTGGGTAATGGCATCGCCACCGCGATGCTGTCGAAAAATGAAGGGTTGCTGACCGACGAGGAAGCGCAGCCGGACTGGGAAGTGGAGAAAGCGGAAGCCTGATCCTGCCGCGCCCTTTCACTGAGGGCGCTATTCCACACGGAAAAAAGACCCCTGACAGGCACGTCAGGGGCAATGTGACGAAGTATCAGTTTTCCTCGTGTAGCGTGTTTTTTATTATATAAAGACGGGCGGTAACGTCTTTATACCGAGGAAGCGTCAGAGTTTAACGTTATGTCCGCCAGCGCTGGATATTTTTTAGCATCCTGCGGCTATTTTCGGATTTCCGACAATATAGCCAGGTCAATATCTTATTTTTTTTGTGCTGCTGTTTGCCTACCAGCGCTCACGTAAAAGATTCATAAACTGGAAAAATTCATGATTATTATTCAGGCTGTATTTTTCCATGATCTTATTCTTATGATAGGCGGCGGTGCGGGGACTCACACGCTGCAGGGCGGCGATTTTACTCATATCCAGCCCTTCGAGAATACCGTGCACTACGGCGGTCTGCGATCGCGATAACACGCGATGCGGACAGCTGGCGCAGCTGAGTTCCCGGCCTGCGGCGTCGGTAGCCGTGGGGGTCATACAATGCTGGAGCTCGCTTTTAATGATCGTCAGCAATTGCGGAATACTGGCCGTTTTTAGCGAAACAAAAATGACCCCTTTCAGGCAGTTAATCATGAACTCATCTTCCGGCAGCTGGTCATAGCTATGGAGGATAATCAGCGAGCTTCCTCTTTTTCTGTTCTTAATCAGGGTATTACACAGGTATATTTCCCCGGGGATCACTTCGCAGATAATGATATCTTCAGCTGACAGATCGGTGTTATGCCAGGAAAAACGCGCCCGCAGATCGCCCCGGGTGAGGTCATTGACCATGGCTACCAGCGATTCACGGACAAAGGCGTTGCGGGTGTTGATGGTGACATTAATGTTTCTCATGGCGTTATTTCCTTACGCAAAACATAACGCCATGCTGTGACAAATCCTCCGGGCGTATGCGGTGTGTTGAAGATATAAAAGTACCTACAATAATTTTTTATTATTTTAAAGTGAATTATTTACGACGCATCGAACGCTTATCGTTAAAAGTCAATTTCAGCCGCCTCCTGTCTTTCAGATAGGAAATAAAACTGTATACAGAGATGCTGAAGAAAAAAATGCATAGCAATAAAACTAACCACGTTTGCATGGCCATCGTTTTTACCCTGATTGTGTTGCATGGTGTCAGAATTTGCCGCGAACGGCTAATACGTTTTGTTATATGCTTTTCTGTCCCGTGAAAATCTTACGCCATCATCCTGATGTGCTAGCACTATAAGAAAGTTCTTAAGGTCATCGTCAGTCTCATTCCTCTCATTTCTCTCAGAAAACGAGAAAAATTAACACTTACGAGTTTTTTATATCCCGCACGGCCGCCGACGCGCCCCGTCGTTCAGGAAATAAAGGCCAGTCCCTTACCAAAGATTGCGCGAACGGGCAGGTGGATCCCCTGCTGGCGTGCCTTGTGACGCAGGCGGCTAACCACCACGTCGATCCGGTGCAGGTCAGGCTCGCTTTCATGGGAAAACAGGCAGGCATGGAGATCCAGTTTGCTGCACACTTCGTTGCGATTGCGCATCAGGAGCTGGACCAGGCGATATTCCTGCTGGGTTAATTCCAGCGTCCGGGCGTCGGGTGAAATCAGTTTATCCTCTTGCAGACGCCAGCTGCCGGGGGAGACGGCCGGCGGCGTGCCGATCGCCTCCGCAGGCGGAGCCGCCGGACGGTCCTGGCGCAGGCGCGCGCCGAGGGCGGTGAGGGTCTCGGCAAGATGGGCGAAGTTTACCGGTTTGATCAGATAGGCATCGGCCCCAAGGCTCAGCGCCTGCAGTTTATCCTGTTGCTGACCGCGGGCGCTGACCACCACCAGACCGTAGTGCCCCAGCTCATGCAGATAGTTCAGTACGCTGAAGCCATCCTCGCCGGGCAGGCCGATATCAACCAGCACGATATCCACCGGATGGCTGTGCAGTTGCCGCCAGAAGGCTTCGGCGCTGCGCGTCCCCCACACCTCGAAGCCGCGATAGCCCAGCCAGGCCAGCAGTTCATCCAGCAGATCGGCGTTATCTTCAATTATCGCCAGCCGTAAAGCCATACGTCGTTCTCCTCTTAAGCAACCGTGGGGAGGGTGAGAATAAAGGTGCAGCCGTCCGGGCCATGCTCGGCCAGCCACAGTTTGCCATCATGAGCCTGCACTATCTGACGCGCAACATACAGTCCGAGACCGGTGCCGCCTGGCACCGGCGATGTGTGCTCGCCGCGGCGGTAGCGCTCAAAGATCAGTTCCGCCTGTCCGGCGGGGAGTCCCGGGCCGTGGTCGCGAATGCGCAGCTCCGTTTGCCCGGCATCGGAATGAATATCGATGGCGATTTCACCGGGGGGCGAATACTTGACGGCGTTATCCAGCAGATTAGCGATAGCGATGCACAGCAGGCCGGCATCGGCCTGCAGCTGCGGGCTTTCCACCGCGCCGTGCTGGCGGATGTTCAGGTAGTGATCATGGGAGATAGCCACTACCGAGGCGGCCATGTTGATTACCGTCAGCAGGGCGGTCTGCTGGCGCTCGACGTGCAGATCGTGGGAGGCGAGCCGGGCGTCGGCAAGGCAGTTATCGGTGAGCTGCACCAGGCGGGTGGCGGCGCGGCCGATGCGATCGAAGCGCGCCTCCTGGCTGGTCGAGGCCGCCGAGAGGCGAAGATTCTCCAGCGCCGCCTGGATCACCGCCAACGGGGTGCGGAATTCGTGCGCCACCATGCCCATAAACTGCCGCTGGTGGAAGCTGGCTTCACGCTCAATCTGCAGTTCGCGCGCCAGGCGCTGCTTCTGCTCCAGCTGGCGGTTTTCAGCACGCACCCGCAGGATGGCAATGATCAGCACCGTAATGATGTGGACGATCAGCGCGTACTGCCAGAGGGAAAAGATCGCCATATGGAACGGGATAATCCCATGGATCGACAACTGCACCAGCACCGCGGCGACGACATAGAACGGCGGCAGCAGACCCAGCAGCAGGGTGGTACGGTCGATAGCTTTTTTGCGCCACAGCCACCAGGAGGTGAACAGCAGCACCGGGGTGATAATGATGAATACTACCCCTTCAATCTGCATCGCGAAGCCGTAAAACCCGAGCGGAATACTGACCTGCAGCACCAGGTTGAGCACCACCGCGGCGATCAGTAGCTGATGAAGCCGCGGCATATTCTTCTTCAAATCAAAAATCTCGCTGTGCAGCCAGAGGGCGGTAGCATAGCTGAACAGGGAGAGGCTGCTGATCATGAAGTCCTGGAGCGGCAGCGCCGCGTGGCCGAAAAACCACTCCGGGAAGCCGTGCAGGGCGGCCACCAGCGGATAATTGAGCGAGAAAAGACAGATGCCCCACAGCAGACGCCGGCGCAGGGCCAGCGCCAGCCACAGCGCCACGCCGCTGGCGACAGCGGCCAGGCCGAAATAGAAGCTCCAGAACGCGGTGTCGGCGGTCGCCCGCTGTACAAATTCCTGCGGCGAAGAGAGCGAGGCCAGCAGGATCAGAGTGCTGGTGCTCTGCAGGCGAAAGACCACCTCATAGCCGGCGGCGGTCGGCGGCGGGGGGAGGATCAGCACGCTTTCGCGGCAGTGCAGGTCGCTCTCGCGGGCGCCGTCGCGGTCGCCAAAGGTGCGCTGTGCCCAGGGGGCATCGCTGCCCAGAGGCCGGTAGTAAATAGTCAGATGGTCGACAAAAGAGGGGCCCAGCTGCAGCCAGCGCGGCTCCCCGGCAAACCACGTTCCCGGCAGTTCGCTGCGCAGCCACCAGGTTTTTCGCGAATAACCAAAGGAGGGGATCTGCCGGGTGGTGGCGAGCTGGTAGATGGGCAGGGCGGCGAAGCGATCGATGGTCATCTGGCCGCTGGCGTCCGCGTACCACTGGACCGGAATATCTATGCCCACCTGGCGCGTCGCCGCCTGAGCCTGCGGGGCGACCAGCAGCAAGAATAATCCACAGCTGAGCAGCCAGCCTGCCAGGAACTGCGGCCGGCAACGCCGGACCGCCGCGAAGATCGCAGACACCCTTTTCAATCACGCCCCCTTGCGGCATGCAAAGATTACTGACCGCAGACGTCTGGCTACGGTATGGATAATACGCCCCCGGAAGGGGGGAAAAGTGGACAGGCCTGTCCGGACGAACAGGCCATTTTGCGTGGGAGACCAGGAATATTCCAGCGTAATCTGCATCGGCAGGATCAGGACAGACCTGCTGCGCGGCGGCGGTGGGCTGGGGTTAGCGGAAAACCACCTGCGCCCAGCGGGCCAGCCCGGCGGTTACCGAGCCAAAATCATCGCCACCGGCCAGCGGAATCCCCGGCAACTGGGCGGTCAGCGCCTTTTTGATCAGCGGCGAGCGGGCACTGCCGCCGGTAAGATAGATCACGTCCGGGGTGGTCTGGCTGCTGTCGAGCGCGAGCTGCACCTGTTCCATAATGCGGGTCAACGGTTGATCCAGCGCGGCTTCCAGACCCTGCTGGGCGATGGCGGTGGCCAGCTCGTCCTGAATAAACGGCAGCGCGGTTTCGACGCTGGCGGCGCTGGAGAGGGCGATTTTGCTCTCTTCGGCGCTGCGCACCAGACGATAGCTGAGACGCTGGCGCCAGACCTTCAGCAGCAGAGCCACCTTGTCGGCATCCCGGGCGCTGCGCAGCAGATCGTTAAGCAGACGGCCGTTGGCGGTGCTGTAGAAATCGCTCTGCGCCGGCACGTCGTTGATGGCCACCGCGTTCCACCACGGAAGGATCGGCAGCGCGGTGCCTTTCTCCGTTTCGCCGCCCATGCCGAGGAGGGGCATCAGGCATTTGAAGGCCAGGGCAATGTCGAGGTCGTTACCGCCGATGCGGCAGCCGCTGTGGCCGAGCAGGCTCTGCTGGCGGTCGGCGCGCTCCCGCCACTGCGGGCCCATCAATAGCAAGGAACAGTCGGTGGTCCCACCGCCGATATCGACGACCAGCACCCGCTTTTCTTCATTGAGGGTCGCTTCAAAATCGAGCCCGGCGGCAACCGGTTCAAACTGGAAAACCACATCGCGGAAACCGGCGCGGAGAGCCGCCCGCTCAAGGATCCCCTGCGCCTGGGCGTTCGCGTCGTCGCCGCCGAGGCCCTGGAAGTTAATCGGTCGGCCAATCACCGCCTGGTCGATCTGCTCGGGAAGCTGGCTTTCGGCCTGCAGTTTGATGTGCAGCATCATGGCGCAGACCAGGTCTTCAAACAGGGCCACCTGCTGCGGCTTCAGCCCGCTGGCGCCGAGGAAGGATTTTGGCGATTTAACGAAGTAGACCTCTTCCGGATCTTCAACATACTGATGCAGGGAGGCGAGACCGAACTGCACGCTGTTGCGCAGCACCTCGATGTCTTCGTCGCGGTTGGCGGCGATGGCCCGACGCAGCAGCGCCTGGTTTTCGTCGCTGTGGGTGGGGACATCATGATGGCGATAGAGCCACTCGCTGACCGCTTCGCGCGTTGGCGCGCAGAGCATCGAGGGCAGCAGGGCGCTGCCGTTTTCCAGTGTCAACAGCTGAGGGGTGTTTTCCCGCATCAAGGCCACCGAACAGTTGGCGGTGCCGTAGTCAAAACCAATAAACATCGTCTGCAAAATCCCCATGCCGGTGAAGAAGGGGGGCGACTTTAGCGGATCGTCGCCAAGCCGACAACTGGAATTTAAAAGCAAGGCGCTGACGGTCAAGGGCGACTATCATTGTAACGCTATATAAAGGAGAGCTTATGGTGCTGTTACCCTGGACCCCGCCTTACGACTGGGCGTGGATGGTTGGTTTTCTGCAGGCGCGTGCCGTCGCCGGCGTCGAGCGCTTTGATGAAGGAGGCTATAGTCGCAGCTTTGGCGTTGAAGGGCATCGCGGGCTGATTCATCTGGCACCGGACGAGGAGGCGCAGGGCCTGCGGGTGACCCTCTCCCCGGGGCTGCAACCGGTGGCGGAGATCTGCTATGCGCGAATTGGCCAGCTGTTTGATTTAGCCTGCGACCCGCGGCAGGTCGCCGGGGCGTTGGGCCCTCTGGCCGAGGCGCGGTCGGGGCTGCGCCTGCCGGGGGCGCTGGATGCCTTCGAGCAGGCGGTGCGCGCGGTGCTGGGCCAGCTGGTGAGCGTGGCGATGGCCGCCCGGCTCACCGCCAAAGTGGCGGCTGGCTGGGGAGAACCGCTGGCGGAGGCGCCCGGCTATGTGTTATTTCCGACGCCAGAGGCGCTGTCCCGGGCCGACCCGCAGGCGCTGAAGGCACTGGGAATGCCGCTTCGGCGCGCGGAGGCGCTGATCCACCTCGCCCGGGCGGCGCTCAGCGGCGAGCTGCCCCTGAAGGCGCCAGCGGACATTGACGCCGGGCTGCGTCAACTGCAGAGCATGCCCGGGATTGGCCGCTGGACGGCAAACTACTTTGCTCTGCGCGGCTGGCAGGCGAAAGATATCTTTTTGCCGGATGATTACCTGATTAAACAGCGCTTTCCGGGAATGACCCCGGCCGCCATCGCTCGCTATGCCCGTCGCTGGCAGCCGATGCGATCGTATGCGCTGTTGCATATCTGGTATACCGATGACTGGATCCCGGCGGCGGAATAGCCGTCCGGGGCGCATACCACTGGTATCGGGACGCTGAAATCCCTATAATTGCCGCGTTTGGCGGTCCGCCGCCACCCTCCATCTCTATCCAGGTTAATCAGGTCGCAAAAATTTATGACTGATATGTCCCATCAGTGCGTCATTGTAGGCATCGCCGGCGCATCGGCTTCTGGCAAAAGTCTTATCGCCAGTACTCTCTATCGCGAATTGCGTGAACAAGTTGGCGACGAACATATTGGCGTCATTCCGGAAGACAGCTATTACAAAGATCAAAGCCATCTGTCGATGGAAGAGCGCGTCAAAACCAACTATGACCACCCGAGCTCAATGGACCACAGTCTGTTGTTCCAGCATTTGCAGATGCTGAAAAGCGGCCAGCCGATTGAACTGCCGGTCTATAGCTACGTCGAGCATACCCGCACGCCGAACACCATTCACGTCGAGCCGAAGAAGGTGATTATCCTTGAAGGGATCCTGCTGCTGACCGATGCGCGCCTGCGTAACGAGCTCAACTTCTCTATTTTCGTCGACACCCCTCTCGATATTTGCCTGATGCGCCGTATTAAGCGCGACGTTAACGAGCGCGGCCGCTCCATGGACTCGGTGATGGCCCAGTATCAGAAAACCGTGCGCCCGATGTTCCTGCAGTTTATTGAACCGTCGAAGCAGTATGCCGACATCATCGTGCCGCGCGGCGGCAAAAACCGCATCGCTATTGATATTCTGAAGGCCAAAATCAGTCAGTTCTTTGAATAACCTGGCCGAATTGTGTAACGTGCAAAGAGTAGCCCTGTTGCCCTCTCCGCCGCGAAGCGTGCGGGAAGCAGCCTTATAAGGAGAAAGCCCATGCGTCTGTGTGACCGAGATATCGAAGCCTGGTTGGATGAAGGGCGACTCGCCATCAATCCGCGTCCGCCCGTTGAGCGTATTAATGGCGCGACGGTTGATGTACGGCTGGGTAATAAATTTCGCACCTTCCGTGGCCACACGGCGCCGTTTATCGATTTAAGCGGCCCGAAGGCCGAGGTCAGCGCCGCGCTGGACCGCGTGATGAGCGAAGAGATCGTCCTGCCGGAAGGGGAGGCCTTTTTCCTGCATCCGGGCGAACTGGCGCTGGCGGTGACCTACGAGTCTGTCACCCTGCCTGCCGACCTGGTAGGCTGGCTGGACGGACGCTCCTCGCTGGCGCGCCTGGGGCTGATGGTGCACGTTACCGCGCACCGTATCGATCCAGGCTGGTCCGGCTGCATCGTGCTTGAGTTCTACAACTCCGGCAAGCTGCCGCTGGCGCTGCGCCCGGGGATGCCCATCGGCGCGCTGAGCTTTGAACCGTTATCGGGCCCGGCGGCCCGGCCGTATAACCGCCGTGAAGACGCCAAATATCGCGACCAGCAGGGTGCGGTGGCGAGCCGAATCGACAAGGATTGATAACGTCAACGGGGTGTTGCTGAGGGTGCCATGAGACGAATACTGACAACGCTGATGATCCTGCTGGCGGTCATTGTCGCCGGGCTTACCTCGTTGGTATTGCTGGTCAATCCCAACGATTTTCGCGCCTATATGGTGCATGAGGTGGCAGAGCGCAGCGGTTATCAGCTTGACCTTGATGGCCCGCTGCGCTGGCACGTCTGGCCGCAGCTCAGCATTCTCAGCGGACGGATGACGCTGACCGCCAGAGGCGCCGAAGAGCCGGTGATCCGCGCCGACAATATGCGCCTCGACGTGGCGCTGCTGCCGCTGCTCTCGCATCAGCTGCAGGTGAAGCAGGTCATGCTCAAGGGCGCGGTGATCCAGCTGACCCCGAAAACCGAGGCGGTTCGCGACAGCTCAGCGCCAGTGGTGCCGCATGATAACACCCTGCCGCTGGCCCCGGAGGATCGCGGATGGTCCTACGATGTGCGTCAGCTGCAGGTGGCCGACAGCGTGCTCTTCTTCCAGCATGAGAACGGCGAGCAGGTGACCGTGCGCGATATCCGTCTGCAGATGGAGCAGGATGAGAATCACCGGGCCACCGTGGATTTCTCCGGCCGGGTGAACCGCGACCAGCGCGACCTGGCGCTGAACTTCTCCGCCACCGTGCAGGGCGGCGATTATCCGCACTCCTTAAAAGCCGACTTTACCCAGCTTAGCTGGCAGCTGCGCGGCGCCGAGCTCCCACCGGACGGCATTAATGGTCAGGGGAGTCTGCAGGCCAGCTGGCAGGAAGATGACAAGACCCTGCGTTTTGACAACCTGAATCTGATGGCTAACCGCAGCACCGTTACCGGCAGCGGCAGCGTGGTGCTGGGGGATCGCCCGGACTGGTCATTGGATCTGCACGCCACCACTCTCGATCTCGATAGTCTGCTGGCGCAAAGGTCGCCGGCGACGGACAGTAGCGCCAGTCAGCAGGGCCAGAGTCAGACGCGACCGCTGCGCCCGGTGATCGCCGACAGCGATGAGCGCGAAGATTACCAGAGCCTGCGCGGCTTCAACGGCCGAATGGCCCTGAGCGCCGACCAGCTGCAGTGGCGCGGTCTGAACTTCACCCAGGTGCAGAGCGAAATCAGCAACCAGCAGGGGCTGCTGACGGTCAGCAAAATGCAGGGCAATCTTGACGGCGGGCAGCTCTCTCTCCCTGGCACCCTGGATGCCCGCGGCGACACGCCGCTGGCGACGTTCCAGCCGGCGCTGCAGAATGTTGAGATCGGTTCGCTGATCAAAGCCTTTAACTATTCCTTAAACCTGACCGGCAAGCTGTCGCTGAGCGGCGAATTTTCCGGAACGCGCATTGACGCCGATGATTTCCGTCGCCACTGGCAGGGACAGGCTCAGCTCCAGATGGCCGATACCCGCACCGAAGGGCTGAACTTCCAGCAGCTGGTGCAGCAGGCCGTGGAACGCAGCACCAACGTGCGGGCGCAGGAAAATTACGACAATGCCACCCGCCTGGATTCCGTGAGCAGCCGGCTGACGCTGGATAACGGGCTGGTGACGCTGAACCGCCTGCAGGGACAGTCCGACGTGATGGCGATGACCGGCGAAGGACAGCTCGATCTGCAGAAAGAGAACTGCGATATGCGCTTCAACGTGCGCGTGCTCGGCGGCTGGAAAGGGGAGGGCAAGCTTATCGACCGCCTGAAACAGACCGCTATCCCGCTGCGCATCTACGGCGAATGGCAGTCGCTGAGCTACAGTCTGCAGGTCGACCAGATCTTGCGCAAACAGCTGCAGGATGAAGCGAAGCAGCGCCTCAACGACTGGGTTGAGCGTAATAAAGGCAGCAAAGACGGCAACGATGCCAAAAAGCTGCTCGATAAGCTGTAATTCCTACCACCGCGGCCCGGAAGTTTCCGGGCTGTGTTTATCGTCAAAGCGTAATGTCACAATGATGCCGGGTGGCGGCTGCGCCTGACCCGGCCTGGGATGTGCGCAATATCATCCGTTTGCGTCGCCACTTAATGTAGGCCTGATAAGCGCAGCGCCATCAGGCAGTGTGGCATCTACGCCTGACCCGGCCTGGATTATACGGAGGGTGTCATCCCCCGATTAGTTCGCCATCCCGTAGGCCTGATAAGCGAAGCGCCATCAGGCAGTGTGGCGGCTACGCCTGACCCGGCCTGGATTATACGGTGGGTGTCATACCCCGATTAGTTCGCCATCCCGTAGGCCTGGTAAGCGCAGCGCCATCAGGCAGTGTGGCAGCTACGCCTGACCCGGTCTGGATTATACGGTGGGTGTCATCCCCCGATTAGTTCGCCATCCCGTAGGCCTGATAAGCGCAGCGCCATCAGGCATTAAACAGGATACCTGGCTATCAATTTTACGGCCCGGGGTAACCCGGGCCGTTTTATGCCTGACGATTACACCTCATAATCCAGCTCATCCTGCTTTACCGGCGGGACGATCTGCACCTTCTGCACCCGATGGCTGTCGACCTGCAGCGTGCGCAGCGTATAACCGTCAATCTCAATGGTCTCCCCCACCTGCGGCACATGCTGCAAATACTCCATCAGCAGACCGGCGACGGTGTGGTACTCCCGTTTATCATCCAGCGGCAGCGGAACGTACTGCACCAGATCCTCCAGCGGCATATGGCCATTGACCGTCCATGAACCGTCCTGATGATGCTGAATATCGTGCCGGGCATCGATCTCCTCCACCTCATTGGGCAGATTACCGGCGATGGTCTCCATCACGTCGCTGAGGGTCACAATCCCCTCGACGGAACCAAACTCATCGACCACAAAGGCAAAATGGGTGCGGGCCTGGCGGAACTGATCGAGCGCCGAGAGGAGCGGCAGCCCCTCCGGGAAGACCAGCGGTTGACGCACCAGCGCCTGCAGATCCAGCGGCTCCTGGCGCAGGGACTGCTGGAGCAGGTCAATAACATGCACCACCCCCAGCAGATCTTCATTATCCTTCCCGCCGGTGACCACCAGCCGGGTATGCTGATTTTTCTCCACCAGGCTGCGGATCTCTTCCTCCGGCGCGCTGAGGTTGATGCGCTCGATATCATGGCGCGACGTCATAATACTGCTGACGCTGCGCTGATTAAGGTTCAGCACCCGCTCAATCATCAGTCGTTCCTGCGGATTAAACAGTGGATGTTGATCCTGATCGGCGACCAGCGACGCCGTGTCAGCATCCAGTTCAGCTTTTTCTTTCTGCCCGCTCAGCAAATTCATCACCGCTTCGGTAGTGCGCTGACGCAGCGTCATATTGGCGGAGAGGAAGCGACGGCGGTTAAACTGCGCCAACTGGTTAAGCGCTTCAATCATGACCGAGAAGCCAATGGCCGCATATAAATAGCCTTTCGGAATGATAAAGCTGAAGCCTTCAGCAATCAGGCTGAAGCCGATCATCAGCAGGAAGCTCAGACAGAGGATCACGATGGTCGGGTGGCTGTTAACGAAGCGCGTCAGAGCCTTGCTGGCCATCAGCATCAGGCTGATGGCGATAACCACCGCTGCCATCATCACCGCCAGGTGATCGACCATGCCGACGGCGGTGATCACCGAGTCAAGCGAGAAGATGGCGTCGAGCACCACGATCTGCGCCACGACGGCCCAGAATTTCGCCCCTTTGCGCTGGGTGGGGTTATCGCTGTCTTTCCCCTCCAGCCGCTCATTAAGCTCGACGGTCGCTTTAAACAGCAGAAACAGGCCGCCAAACAGCATAATTAAATCGCGAGCGCTAAAGCTGAAGTCGTGAAAAACAATCAGCGGTTTGGTCAGGGTGACCAGCCAGGAGATAGAGGCCAGCAGCAGAAGACGCATGACCATCGCCAGCATCAGGCCAGTGATCCGCGCGCGGTCGCGCTGGGCGGGAGGGAGCTTCTCGGCGAGGATAGCGATAAAGACCAGGTTATCGATACCCAACACCAGCTCGATAACCACCAGCGTGACGAGACCTGCCCAGATTGACGGATCGGCAATCCATTCCATATGTATTAAAACCTGTACGACTGCGGTATGTGTTACCACGATCATGGATAAGATGAGTCTAAAATGCAATAACGACGCGGATATCGCCCTGCCGTGGGTGGATATATTTCCAGCGGATTAAGCGAACCGATAAGAATTATGTTCCGGAAAAGAACAGTGAAAAAATAACACCATGGCGGCGACCATGGAATAAGCTTGCCGATATCAGAACTTTTTCCGCTGCGTTTCAGCGAGGGCGGCAAAAGGGCTTCCTCCCGCGGTTCGTCACGGCGAGCGCGGATGCGCAGAGCAGAAGCGAAGCGCGAAGTCCGCTCACAGAACCGGCATAATTCATATTATGAAGTGAGTGCAGAATAGGGCGGATCGCAGTTCACCGTCGCGGATTCAGGCTAATATGTCGTCATATCCGGCTGTTTATGCTGAAATATATTGCCTGGCGAAATTTATTATCTCTATCTATTCTTTCCAGGCATACGCGCGGCGCGGCGGGGCCGGCGGCCAACAGACCCCGATAGACGGGCCTCTCAGCCACATCGCGCGGCGCAAAGGAACGAGCCGCTGAATAACCTGAACGAAAATAAGATTATTCTCACTTCTGACTGTTGGTAAAAGGGAGTTGTGTGTATTCTTTTACGTGACAGTGAATTTAAGAATTTGGCGGGCAGATGCCCGGGCAGTATCCGTGTATTATCAGTTCCAATGGATTTGTGACATGTACAATTTTGCAAAACCGCGTGTTTTGCAACCAAACAGGTGAAGATGAATATGGCGAACTTGAAAGCGGTTATTCCGGTCGCAGGACTAGGCATGCATATGCTGCCGGCCACAAAGGCAATTCCAAAGGAGATGCTGCCGATCGTTGATAAGCCAATGATTCAGTACATCGTTGACGAAATCGTCGCCGCCGGGATCAAAGAGATTGTTCTGGTGACGCACTCCTCGAAGAACGCGGTGGAAAACCACTTCGATACCTCCTACGAGCTGGAAGCCCTGCTGGAACAGCGCGTGAAGCGCCAGCTGCTGGCGGAAGTGCAGGCCATTTGCCCGCCGGGCGTGACCATCATGAACGTGCGTCAGGCGCAGCCGCTGGGCCTGGGCCACTCCATCCTCTGCGCCCGCCCGGTAGTCGGCGACAACCCGTTTGTGGTGGTCCTGCCGGATATCATCCTTGACGGCGGCACCGCTGACCCGCTGCGCTATAACCTCGCCGCTATGATCGCCCGCTTTAACGAGACCGGCCGCAGCCAGGTGCTGGCGAAACGCATGCCGGGCGATCTCTCCGAATACTCCGTCATCCAGACCAAAGAGCCAATGGTGGCTGAAGGCCAGGTGGCGCGTATCGTTGAGTTTATTGAAAAACCGGACGAACCGCAGACCCTGGACTCCGACCTGATGGCGGTGGGGCGCTACGTGCTGTCGGCGGATATCTGGGCCGAACTGGAACGTACCGAGCCGGGCGCATGGGGCCGTATCCAGCTGACCGACGCCATTGCCGAACTGGCGAAGAAGCAGTCCGTCGACGCGATGCTGATGACCGGCGAAAGCTACGACTGCGGGAAGAAAATGGGCTACATGCAGGCCTTCGTCACCTACGGCATGCGTAACCTGAAAGAAGGCGCCAAATTCCGCGAAAGTATTAAAAAAATGCTGGCCTGATTGCTAGCGTAGTACGGGGGGCAGGGCGTGAATATTCGTCCTGCCGCTCATAACGTTATGCAGAAATTATTCATAACGCGAATGTTATAACGATTGTAAAGAAACGTATGGCTTCGGAGACTTCTGGTAGTTTGTCTCTGGCCTCTGTGGTGCAATGGTCGGAGTAGCGGCAATAATGCTTTATGAATAGTCACTTAGTGCGACAATTCCTAAAGCGCAGGGAAAGCGGTCAACGTCAGCCAAAAATAAAACTTGACTGCGATCATGTTTCCGCTTTAAACATCTCACTTGCATGCATAAAAATGTGAAATGAATTGGCATGCGAGCTGGTACAGACATTACGGATAATCCCTGAGCACGGCAGTGGACATCATCGAAGGATCACAGGTATATGAACTGGCAACTCATCTCATTTTTTGGCGATAGCACTGTTTTGCTGCCCAGCGCAGCGGCGCTGTTTATTGTCCTGATGCTGCGTAAAACGTCGCGGTTGCTGGCGTGGCAGTGGAGTTTGCTGTTCGGCATCACCGGCGCTATCGTCTGCGCCTCCAAACTGGCCTTTATGGGCTGGGGTCTGGGTATTCGTGAACTGGATTACACCGGCTTCAGCGGCCACTCCGCGCTCTCCGCGGCCTTCTGGCCTATCTTCCTGTGGCTGCTCAGCGCCCGTTTCTCCGTCGGTCTGCGTAAAGCGGCCGTTATTACCGGCTATGTTCTGGCCGCCGTGGTGGGCTATTCGCGGCTGGTCATCCATGCGCATTCCGTCTCGGAAGTGATTGCCGGCCTGCTGCTGGGCGCTGCTGGCAGCGCTTTGTTCCTGGTGTTGCAAAAACGTACCTCTGATCCGGAAAGCGTGAATATCTCATGGGGCGGTGTCGCATGCCTGGTGATGGTCCCTCTTATCCTGTTACATAGCGGCAGCAAAGCGCCGACTCAGTCCCTGCTGGGACAAATCGCCACCGCGGTGGGGCCGCTGGATAAACCCTTTACGCGTACCGATCTGCACAAGCAGGCCTGGTAATCGCCATTTGTTTTACAGGGGAAATTAAGTTTTCGCCGGTTAATTAGACAAATAAGAAAATAATCTACTATATACCCGGTAATTGATAATTCATATTTATGAAATAATGAAGTGCTACTACATTGTTATTGCATATTTGTCTGGATATAGCTTTGATCAGACGTTTCTTAAATGCGCTGAGACGTTACCCGATGCACATTCAATGAATATCCAGACACAGGAAACTATTAGAAATTGTAGTTGACTATAACGCCATCATCTGATTTTTGCATGAAGATGAGCTATGGAAAAAGACGTTTTATTACAGTCAGTTAGCTGCATGTGTGATGTTGTAGCAGTACCGGAAAGATTTCTAACCCTGGAAATCAGTGAATAATCTTAATTGGTGACCCGCTTATTTTTTGTCAGTAGAACGACAGGCGGCATTAATTGGCAGATATTCGGTAACAACACTCCCAATTGTGACCGAAATCCCGTAAACTTAATGCCGCCAAAAATAATGGCCTGACCAATTATTCATCCACAGGTCGATAAAAATTAAGCCGTTCAGGTAGTCAGTGCGCTGGTAGCTGTTAAGCCAGGGGCGGTAGCGTCGCTGAAGCCGCTTGCTGCTGCACAGAGGTTCTCTTCAACGGCTGTAAATATCGACCCGGTCAGGATGATCATCATCAATAGATATCTATCAATTTTCTACGGATATCCTCAGAAGTTGGCCAGGAGCGGCTGCTGTTATCGCCTGGACATTAACTTTCCTGTCTCATCGATAGCCTGTAGGGTAAAATTCGCCTACATTGTGAGCTGAGTGGATGTTATAAGGCTAACAAGCAGCTTAGGGTAAATGTACTTGCCTCGCCGGTGTTGCACAGCGAAGTCAGCTGGTGCCGCGAGCGCTTTCTATCTTGGTATTCCCCTCATTCTCATTGAGATACGACAGCGGGGCTGAAAATGGATCTTGTACAATGATAAAAATTGCGCGCATTGCCGTGACGTTGGGTTTGCTTTCCTCCCTGGGAGCCCAGGCTTACGCGGCCGGGTTAGTGGTAAATGACAACGACTTGCGTAACGACCTGGCCTGGCTTTCCGATCGTGGGGTCATCCATCTGAGCCTGTCGACTTGGCCGCTGAGCCAGGAAGAGATCTCCCGGGCGCTAAAAAAGGCCAAACCGTCCTATTCTTCTGAGCAAGTGGTGCTGGCGCGTATTAACCAGCGACTGTCTGCCTTAAAAGCGGATTTCCGGGTTACCGGCTACACTTCAACCGATCAGCCGGGCACTCCGCAGGGGTTTGGTCAGACACAGCCGGCAGATAACTCGTTAGGCCTGGCGTTCAACAACAGCGGCGAGTGGTGGGATATCCACCTGCAGGGTAACGTCGAAGGAGGGGAACGGATCAGCAACGGATCGCGCTTCAACGCCAACGGCGCATACGGCGCGGTGAAGTTCTGGAACCAGTGGCTCTCTTTTGGTCAGGTTCCGCAGTGGTGGGGGCCGGGCTATGAAGGTAGTCTCATCCGCGGGGATGCGATGCGGCCGATGACCGGCTTCCTGATGCAGCGGGCAGAGCAGGCGGCGCCAGAGACCTGGTGGTTACGCTGGGTGGGGCCATGGCAGTACCAGATCTCCGCCAGCCAGATGAATCAATATACCGCTGTGCCTCATGCCAAAATTATCGGTGGTCGTTTTACCTTTTCACCATTCCAGTCTTTAGAATTAGGCGCATCACGCATTATGCAGTGGGGTGGGGAAGGGCGGCCTGAATCACTCAGTAACTTCTGGGATGGTTTAACAGGCAAGGATAATACCGCCGCAAACGATCCCAATGAACCAGGGAACCAACTGGCCGGTTTTGACTTTAAGTTCAAACTCGAGCCGACTCTTGGCTGGCCGGTGAGCTTCTACGGGCAGATGATCGGCGAGGATGAGTCTGGTTTTCTTCCTTCAGCAAATATGTTCCTTGGCGGTGTTGAAGGGCACCATGGGTGGGGCAAAGATGCGGTTAACTGGTATGTGGAAGCGCATGACACGCGTACCAACATGAGCCGAACCAATTACAGCTATACCCACCACATCTATAAAGATGGTTATTACCAACAAGGGTATCCACTGGGGGATGCAATGGGTGGGGATGGTCAACTCATTGCCGGGAAGGTTGAGCTGATTACCGAAGATAACCAGCGTTGGAGTACACGCCTCGTTTACGCCAAAGTTAACCCTGAGAACCAGTCGATCAATAAAGCATTCCCCCATGCTGATATCTTGAAAGGTGTACAGCTAGGCTGGAGCGGCGATGTTTATCAGTCTGTTCGTCTGAATACCTCTTTGTGGTACACAAACGCGAACAACAGCGACAGCGATGACGTTGGGGCCAGCGCAGGGATAGAGATACCGTTTAGTTTATAAGGCTGAATGCTGAAAATAGAGGAGAGAGGGTGGTAGTGCTGCAGGAGGCAGTCAGTTTTTATCTCTCCACAAGCCGGCAGGTAAGCAACGGCGATGACAGCTGCTCAGGAATTGGCAAATTTTGATTTACTGATGATGTGACATTATGAAGAAAAAAATTGTTAGATTTTCGGCATTAGCGTTGGCGATTGGGTTTTTATCGGGTTGTACAATCATCCCTGGTCAGGGATTAAACAGTCTGCGCAAGAACGTGGTTGAGCTTCCAGACAGCGACTACGATCTGGATAAGTTAGTGAACGTGTATCCAATGACACCAGGCCTGATCGATCAGCTCCGTCCAGAGACTGTACTCGCTCGTCCAAACCCACAGCTGGATAATTTACTACGCAGTTATGAATATCGCATCGGAGTTGGCGATGTACTTATGGTCACTGTTTGGGATCATCCGGAATTGACAACGCCTGCAGGCCAATACCGTAGCGCCAGCGACACTGGTAACTGGGTTAATTCCGACGGCACGATATTCTATCCATATATAGGTAAAGTTCAGGTGGCTGGTAAAACAATCAGTCAGGTACGCCAGGATATTGCCAGTCGCTTGACAACATATATCGAAAGCCCTCAAGTTGATGTCAGTATTGCTGCCTTTAGATCGCAAAAAACGTATGTTACTGGTGAAGTTATGAAGTCAGGCCAGCAGCCGATTACGAATATCCCACTAACTGTGATGGATGCAATTAATAATGCTGGTGGTCTGGCACCTGATGCTGACTGGCGCAATGTTGTATTAACACATAACGGTAAAGATACGAAAATTTCTCTATATGCGCTAATGCAAAAAGGCGATTTGTCGCAAAACCATCTTCTTTATCCTGGTGATATTTTGTTTATCCCTCGAAATGATGATCTGAAAGTGTTTGTTATGGGGGAAGTAGTTAAACAAGCAACTATGAAGATGGATCGGAGTGGGATGACTTTGGCTGAAGCATTAGGTAATGCAGAAGGGATTTCACAGGCAATGAGTGATGCTACAGGCGTATTTGTTATCCGGCAGTTGAAAGGGGATAAACAAGGAAAGATTGCAAACATCTACCAATTAAATGCACAAGATGCATCCGCTATGGTGTTGGGCACAGAGTTCCAACTACAGCCTTATGATATTGTTTATGTCACTACAGCTCCGTTGGTTCGTTGGAATCGAGTAATTTCACAACTCGTACCGACCATTACAGGGGTACACGATATGACAGAAACTGGTAAGTTTATAAGGACTTGGTGATAAAGATGTTTAATTCAGTTTTAGTCATTTGTACAGGGAACATTTGCCGTTCACCGATTGCGGAAAGATTGCTGCAAAAACTGATGCCAAAGAAAAAGATAGCATCAGCAGGTGTTGGCGCCTTAATAGGGAATTCAGCTGACCCTTCGGCAATAGCCGTAGCAGAGAAATACCATTTATCATTAGATGGTCATGTTGGTAAACAACTGTCGTCATCTATGGCTCGTCAATATGATTTAATATTGGTTATGGAAAAACACCATCTTGAACAAGTGACTCATATATCCCCTGAATCAAGAGGCAAGACAATGCTTTTAGGTCACTGGATGGGAGGGAAAGAAATCCCTGATCCATACCGCAAAAGTGATGAGGCATTTGATTTAGTATACCAATTAATTAATCAAGCATGCCGCAGTTGGGCAGAAAAGATGGGTCAATAACTTCAGGATAAAGTGCATGGCATCGGTAACGAATAACAAACAAACACCTACCGAATCGGATGATATCGATTTAGGTAAAATTGTCGGTGAGTTAATAGACCATCGCAAGCTAATTATTGCTATCTCAACAGCTTTTACGGTTATAGCAGTGCTCTATGCATTACTAGCGACTCCAATATATCAATCAACAGCACTAATTCAGGTTGAGCAAAAACAAGGTAACGCCATTTTAGATAGCCTGAGTCAGATGCTTCCTGATAGCCAACCACAGTCAGCGCCTGAAATAGCATTAATTCAGTCTCGAATGATATTAGGGAAAACTGTAGATGATCTAAATTTACAAGCAGAAATCGAGCCAAAGTATTTCCCGATATTTGGACGAGGTTTGGCAAGATTGCTGGGTAAAGAGCCCGGGACTATATCAGTCCCAAGATTCTATTTAGATACAGGAAGTAATGATGTACCCTCTGAGGTTACTTTAACTATCTTGGGTGAGAATAATTTTGAAATTGAGGGGGAAGGATTTTCTTTAAAAGGTAAAAAGGGTGTTCTGTTGGAAGATAAGGGAGTTTCAATTCTCGTAGACTCTATCGATGCCCAACCTGGAAGTCAATTCAAAATAACCTATATAAGTCGTTTGAAAGCTATTAGCAACTTGTTAGAGTCATTAAATGTAGCAGACCAAGGGAAAGATACTGGGATGTTAAATTTGACTTTTACAGGCGATAATCCGACTTTAATATCACAAGTTTTAAGTAGCATTACTCAGAACTATCTTGCGCAAAATGTTGAAAGACAAGCAGCGCAAGATGCAAAAAGTCTTGAGTTTCTGAATGAACAATTACCAAAGGTAAGAACTGATTTAGATGCAGCTGAGGATAAGTTAAATAACTATCGTAAGCAAAAAGACTCTGTTGATTTAACAATGGAGGCTAAATCTGTTTTGGATCAGATAGTAAACGTTGATAATCAACTTAATGAACTTACTTTCAGAGAAGCCGAGATTTCTCAGCTATATACGAAAGAACATCCAACTTATAAAGCGTTAATGGAGAAAAGACAAACATTACAAACGGAGAGGAATAAATTAAACAAGAAAGTTAGCTCAATGCCCTCGACTCAACAAGAGGTTTTGAGATTAAGCAGAGATGTTGAGTCCGGTAGGGCTGTGTATTTGCAATTGCTGAGCCGACAGCAAGAGCTAAATATTGCCAAATCTAGTGCTATAGGTAACGTACGTATTATTGATAATGCAATTACTGAACCAAAACCGGTAAAACCTAAAAAAATTCTTGTGATTGCTTTAGGTATTATCATCGGGTTATTCTTTTCTGTAGGTTTTGTTTTCGTCAGAGTATTCTTGCGGAGAGGTATCGAGTCCCCTGAGCAGCTTGAAGAAATGGGAATCAATGTATACGCGAGCATCCCTGTATCAGAATGGCTTACTAAAAACACTAATAAAAATAAAAGACAAAAAAATGAATCTGATACATTGTTAGCTGTTGAAAACCCAGCAGATTTGGCTGTTGAAGCTATCAGAAGTTTAAGAACTAGTCTTCATTTTGCAATGATGGAGTCGAAAAATAACATATTAATGATTTCTGGAGCTAGTCCTAATGCGGGTAAAACATTCGTAAGTACGAATTTAGCCGCTACAATCGCGATGACAGGAAAGAAAGTTCTGTTTATCGACTCTGATCTCCGAAAAGGATACGTTCACAAAATGTTGGGTTCGGAAAATGTCAAAGGTTTATCTGATATTTTATCTGGCCAAGCGAAAGTTGAAAGTATTATCGAAAGAGTCAGTGGGGGGGAATTTGATTATATTGGTCGTGGACAAACACCACCAAATCCTGCAGAGTTGCTGATGCATCCTCGATTCAAGGAACTATTATCTTGGGCATCGCAGAACTATGAATTAGTAATTGTCGATACGCCTCCAATTTTGGCTGTTACCGATGCGGCAATAATCGGGCAATATGCTGGAACAACTCTACTTGTAGCTCGTTTTGAAGCAAATACAGCTAAAGAAATTGCTGTAAGTATTAAACGCTTCGAACAAACAGGCGTAGTTATCAAAGGGTGTATCTTGAATGGTGTAATGAAAAAAGCGAGTAGCTATTATAGCTATGGCTATAGCCAATATGGCTACTCATATACAGATAATAAATCTAAATAAAAAATTATTGTGGCCGTTGTATGGCCACAATAATGTCTATTTTGCATTAACATCATAAGTAGGCGTGTAACTATGACACTCTTTACAAAGAATATAAGTTGCAGTATATCATTAGTGATAACGGACTTCTTAAGCTTTGTCCTGTCACTTTATTTTTCTGTTTTTATTTTGTCTTTAACTTTAAATAATTTTGATGCTCGAGTTCCGAATGATCAATTAGAAGGATGGATTGCACTTCATTGGTTACTCGGGGTCTGTTGTGTGGCTTGGTATGGAATAAGATTAAGGCATTATTTCTATCGTAAAACATTTTGGTTTGAGCTTAAAGAAATATTGAGAACATTAGTTATTTTTGCTGTTATTGAAATGGCTGTGATGGCATTTGCAAAATGGTATTTCTCCCGCTATGTTTGGTTGTTAACGTGGGTTATGGCAATATTTCTCGTACCATTAGCTCGTATTGCCATAAAGTGGTTGTTGATGAAATGGGGTTTATGGTTGCGAGATACTTGGATTATTGGAAGCGGGAAAAACGCTTATGAAGCTTATAAAGCAATCTCAAGCGAGCGTAATCTCGGTTTAAATGTAGTTGGTTTTGTCACTGATGAACAAATGCAAGGAGAGCAACGTAAAACGATTGATGAGCTTCCAATAATTATAGGAAATATCGATTGGTTAAATAATAAAGATAAACGAACCCAATTTATCGTAGCTGTTGAATCTGAACAAAGTGATATTCGCAACAAATGGTTACGCGAGTTCATGATCAAAGGGTATCGTTACGTTTCGGTAATACCTACGTTAAGAGGGATGCCTCTGGATAGTACAGATATGTCCTTCATTTTTAGTCATGAAGTTATGATTTTCCGTGTCCAACAGAATCTGGCGAAGTGGTCATCTCGGATAATTAAGAGATGTTTTGATATTTTCGGGTCTATTTGCATAATATTGATGTTATCACCTCTTCTTTTATATATATATATGAAAGTTAAAAAAGACGGCGGTCCCGCTATTTACGGACATGAACGAGTGGGTATTAATGGAAAGACATTTAAATGCCTCAAGTTTAGGTCTATGGTTGTTAATTCAAAGGATGTATTAGATGAATTATTGAAAAATGACCCTATAGCCAAAGAAGAGTGGGATGCAACTTTTAAATTAAAAAATGATCCTAGGATAACAAAAATTGGTGCTTTTCTGCGTAAGACTAGTCTGGATGAACTGCCTCAATTATTTAATGTTTTGAAAGGAGAGATGAGTTTAGTTGGGCCGCGACCAATAATTAATGCTGAATTAGAAAGGTATAATGATCAAGTTGATTATTATCTTTTGAGTAAGCCAGGCATGACTGGGCTTTGGCAGGTTAGCGGAAGAAGTGATGTTGATTATGATACCCGTGTTTATTTGGACGCATGGTATGTTAAAAATTGGTCTATGTGGAATGATATAGCCATACTTTTAAAAACTGTCACAGTAGTGCTTAAAAAAGATGGTGCATACTGATTCATTATGCTTGGATAAAAACAATGAATAATGTGGCCCTGAAAGAAAAGACTATAACAAGTCTTATCTGGAATGCGATCGAAAGATTTATGGTACAGGGAGGGCAATTTGTAATAAAGATTCTAATTGCCCGACAAATCTCTCCTGACGATTATGGATTAGTAGGAATTGTTGCTGTATTTTTAGTTTTGTCGGACGTAATTATTAATGGGGGATTTTCGCAAGCTTTAATACAAAAAAAAGATAGAACATCTCTGGATTACTCAACTGTCTTTTATATAAATATATTTGTTGCAATACTATTATATCTTGCTCTCTTTTTCTTCTCACCTTTAATTTCTGACTTTTATAATGATCAGAGATTAACTGATATAATAAGATTAATTTCTATTAGTATAGTTATAAAATCATTAAGCGTTGTTCAGTTGGCAAAAATAAGCATTGAATTAAATTTCAAAGCTAAAACAATTGTTAATTTCTGGGCGGTTCTGATTAGTGGTTTTATTGCAGTATATATGGCTTATAATGATTGGGGAGTATATGCATTAATCTATCAAACCATATTATATTCAATAATTGTGACCGTTCTAATGTTTTTCATTGCCAAATGGACTCCAAAACTAGAGTTTTCAATGGCACGGGCATATAGTTTATTCAGTTTTGGATCAAAGATATTCTTGGCCAATCTAGTTGGTGTGATTTCAGACAACTCATACGCTATTCTTATCGGTAAGCTATTTTCTAGTAAAGAAGTTGGTTTTTTTACGCAAGGGAGAAATCTTCCTGACTTGTTATCTGTTAATCTTTTCAACATATTACAAGGAGTTCTTTTTCCTGTAATGTCATCTGCACAGGATGACAAAGAAAGGTTGTTAAGGATATATAAGAAAAGTCTAAATATGACTGCATTTATTGTCCTGCCATCTATGGTTGGGTTAGTAATTATTGCCGAGCCATTTGTTAGAGTATTTCTGACTGAAAAATGGTTGCCGAGTGTATTTATTATTCAATGGCTTGCATTATCAAGAATGATTGTTCCATTAGGTGCTATTAATGCAAATTTGCTAAATTCAATTGGCAGGTCAGATTTATATCTTAAAATTGACTTAATTAAACTTCCTCTTACTATTCTAGGATTACTGATCTCCTCACCATTTGGGTTACAATATATGGTAATCAGTAACTTTATAGTAGCAATATTTTATTATTTTATTAATGCGTATTATCCAGGCAAAATCTTCAACTTCGGGCCTATATCGCAACTGCTAAACATGTTCCCAATTATAGTTTCTACGAGTGTTATGTTTGTCGCGACATATTTTTGGTCAATCAACAATGGCTTGTTAGACATTATTATCAAGATCGTAGTCGGTGCGATAGTATACATTATTTCCTGCTTTGTTCTCAAAGTTGAATCTGTTAAGGAAATTTGGTCCTATATGCTAGGTAAAATTAAGGGAAAAAACAGGAGAAGTACTTGTGGCTAATGTAATCATTTTTACTAATGAATATTTTCCCTTCAAAGGAGGGATCGGGCGCTACTGTGAAGAAGTTATTAATGAAATAAAACTTCAGCACAAGGTTACGCTTGTGGGGCCTGCGTACGATTCATCTTTGACTCGCGATAAACGTTCTGAAGGAATCCGTTTAGAGCTTTTTCCTGGTGGTCAATTTAAGTATTGGCATTTGCCAAAACTCATCAAGAAAGTGAGCTCGATCGATTTTGAACAATATGATTATGTCTTGGTTGCAGATTGGCCATTCTGGGTAGCAATTGAATTTTTGAATAGATTTAGTTTTAAACGGAAAATTCGTTTTAATTTAATGCTACACGGTAGCGAAGTGTTAAACTTGAAATTTGGGCGAGCTTCCATCTTTAGTAAAATACTAAACATGTTTGATGGGGTAAAGAAAATATTTACAAATAGCAATTATACAAAAAAAATTCTTTTAGAGTATCATCAAGTACCCAAAGATATATCGATTATTACAACTTATTTAGGTGTTAATGAAAGTGAGTTCGCTAGAAACAATGTCTTTCTAAAAAACGTTAACAACGAAACATTTAATATATTATCTGTTGGAAGACTTGATGAAAGAAAAGGATTCGATAACGTAATAAAAGCATTAGGGATGCTGGATAATGATGTTAAACAACATATAAAATTTACAATAGTTGGAAATGGCAGTTTAGAATTCAAGGGATATCTAAAAACCTTAGCAAAAGAAAATTCTGTTGATGTAGAGATTAAATCTGGCGTCTCTGACTCTAAATTAAACGAGTTATATGGCGAAGCAAATTTATTTGTTTTGGCTGCGAAATCTAGTAATAAAAAAATTGAAGGATTTGGATTGGTTTTTCTTGAGGCGGCTAAACATGGAGTCCCATCTCTAGCAACAGATGTAGGCGCTATTAGTGAGGTCGTAAAAAATGAAAACACTGGTCTTGTAGTCAAAGAAGATATTTCAGAATTATCGCAGGCTATATATCGCTGCTATACTCATAGAGATCTGTTAGTTAAATTTAGTAATAATTGCGTTAATGACGTTGCTAATTATTCATGGGCAAAACTAGCAGATATTACTTTCTCAGATATCAATAATAAGTAAGGATTACTATGTCTAATTTAAAAGTTCTTTTTGTAGATACTTGTCACGATGTTGCTGGGGGACAGCGAAGTTTGATTGCACTATTATCTAACGTAAATAATAAGTTCAAGTATAATGTTATGATACATAATGGTAATAAAAAATACCTAAATGAACTTCTTGCGAATGGCGTGCCTCGTGAGAATATTATTTTGATTAATACCAAGCCGCTCGGTTTAAAAATTCTTGGTGGCGTTAAACTGTTTTTCAAATGCATGACATTAGCAAAAAAATATTCACTAATGCATTGCAATACTTTCTTTGATGGTTTATTTGCTATGCCTTCTTTTAGATTACAGGCTAAAAAAACCATCTTTCGTGCACGTTGTGGAATTGACCTTTCTAATCATGGCATCGTTGATAATGTAATTTATCACAATGCGTCTGTAATACTCGCTAACTCAGAGTATGTTAAGACAACTTTTTCACGGATAAATTCAAATCTTGCGAAAATTGATGTCATTTATAATCCTCTAGATCTCAAGTTTTATCGAGAATTCAAAAATATAACGAATGAAAAAAAGAAAATAATTGCTGTAATTGGTGCTATAACTGAAGTAAAAAATCAGATGGAAGTACTTAAAGCATTTTCACTTATTAATAATGAAAATATATTCTTACGGTTTATAGGTGAACCTAGAAGTACTGATAAAGATAGATTATACAATGATGAGTTAATGTCTTTTATTAAAAAACATAACTTAGAGAATAGGATTGAGTTTAGTGGTTTCGTTTCAGACGTAAGAACGCAACTTCAAGATGTGGATCTTGTTTGTGTACCATCGGATCGTGAACCATTAGGACGGGTCATTTTTGAAACACAATTGTTTAACATTCCTGTTTTAGCATCAAATTCAGGTGGTAATGGAGAATTAATAATTGATGGTAAAACTGGATATCTATATGAATTAGGTAATATCGACCAGTTGAAAGAAAAAATGTTAAAAGTAAATTCTCCAAATGAGAAATTAATCAATGATGCTCAAAAATTCGTTCTAGAAAGATTTTCACCAGACAAAACTTACCTTGCTGAATTTGAGCTCTATGAAAGACTTTCTCGATAAGGATTATCTTAAAAATGCAGACAGTAAATAAAAATAGCATTGCGTTATCACTTATTTATTTAGCCATTGTCATAATTACGTTAATACCCTTTGGACGTGGTAATATCTCAGGGCTAGAAGTGTCATTTCCTTTTTTTATTTTTGCTATTTTTTTTCTGCTTGTAAAAAAAAATAAAGTGTATGATATTACGTTTTTTGCAAACCTTTTTTTTACATTATGGGCTGTATGGGTACTTTGTGGTATAACCTACAGCTATTTTACATTCCCGGGGGGGGTTGATCATCAGGCGTCATATCTCAGGTATATTCGGCTGTTGGAAATGTATTTGCCAGGATGTATGATTTTATCTTTCCTTGGTGAGCTACCCAATTCTGTTCATAAAAAGATAGTCTATTTACTTATTCTTTTATTTGTTATTGTTACTCTGGAAGCGACAGTTGGTTTTGTATCACAAAGTGATTTGCTCACTGCTACTCAGATGTATAAATACCCTGGCTTCGGTTATGTATTTCGTGCTGGAGGGGTCGCTAAGGATTCTAGTGCTTATGGCAGCCTTGTTTTTTTATTAGGGATCACTGCATTAATTGAGTTAAGGAAAATTAGAACAAATAATAGATTGTTGTCGTTTATTATAATTTCGTGTTTATTAATTAATATATATATATCTATGTCACGCAGCTTAATTGTATCTGTTGCATTATACTTTTTGATATATATATGTATGGAGAAAAAATCTCGAGTTAAATCATTTCTTATCCTAGGAGTAGTGTCTTTATTTATTTTTATGTATGGACTTACAAATGAATATTTTTTATCATTTTTAAATAGATTGACAGGGGGAGAGCAAACAGACATCAGTTCCGGACGATTTTCAACTTGGGCTTCTTTGCTTGTACTTATTGCTGAAAATCCTATTTTCGGTGTTGGGTATAGATTAACTACAGAAAAGTATAATTTAATACCGGATAATATGTTTCTTTCATTATTGGTAGAAACGGGAATAATTGGGTTTATATTATACTTTTCATTTTTAACCTGCTTGCTGATTTATGTTATAAAATATAATCGAGATAAGTTCCCATTGCTTGTGGCATATATATTCTCTGGCTTTTTTATCGACATCTCGACTTTCTGGGTTAGTGTTCCTGTTTTATTCTTCGTTTTAGCAATTCGGAGTGTTGGCAACGAATAGTCTTATTTGTGAGGTGTGTATGAGAGAAGCAATGGCACTATCTGAAGATAAGTATCTTATCACTCGCAGAAAATTGCTCTTATTATCATTACCTTTTGGTTATGCAATAGTTAATGAGAGCAAAGCAAATTCTAACTCGCCTATAAAGGTACTTAATGTTTTAAATTTCGGAGCAAAAGGTGATGGAATAAATGATGATTCTTACGCTTTTCAACAAGCCTGTAATACTGCTAGTTCTTTGGGGGGGGCGAAATTATATATACCACCAACAAAAGAATATTATAGAATTCTATTCCCTGTATATATTGGCGATAATACTGAATTGTTCGGAGAGGGACAAACAACAAGAATAGTCTTTGAAAATCCAATATTTAATAAAGGGCGGGGAGGATTCGTTATAGGATCAAGTTTAGAAGCTAATAGACATCTGGCCTTTAAGAGGTATTCTAATTTTACTCAAGAGACGACGATTAATCCTGATTTCAAAAACCCCAAACAGAAACAATACTTAAGAGATAATCCTCATTTTATTCAGGCGGAAAATAGTAGTATTCATGACCTCTATTTAGAGGCGAGATTTACTAATAGTACAAAAAATAAATGGGGAGGGTATGGCATCAACTTTGTCAATGCTCAGAATTGTCATGTTTATAATATATGGGGAAAGGGATGGACTCAATTGATCGGGATGGGATCAGATATTCCACCTGAGACTCCCTCAAATCATTTATGTTCTGCCAAATATTTACATGTGTTGGAACCGGATTTGGTGAGAACCTATTATTCTATAGGTTTCATTGCAAATTCTACAGACTGCTCAATAGAACACGCAATACAATACGTACCGATGACAAGCGGTTCATTAAATGGAAGTGGTGCTGCTCTAAATTTATGCGAAGATTGTCTTATCAGTAATATTACGATTCCTCACTTGGGGAAAACTCAAACCTCTGAAGGGATTATGGTTAATAACTCTTCTGGTTGTCGTGTTAATAATATTATGATTGGTGATGCTAAAATTGCGGTGTCTTTATTCTTTAGCGACAAATCTACTCTTAACCCTGAAAAACCTAATTTTATAGATACTGTAACAGGCGTAAATTGTAATTCAGTAATTTCGGTTTTTTCTAAATATAATTATATTAAAAATATAACGGCGAAAGACTGTATTTATAAAGTTGTTTTGAAAAATAGAAACGCAACTAATAACCATTTTGATTTGCCTGCTAGTGAAATTGTTACAGCAAACACTAAAGATGCTGGATTTTTATTAAAAAACAACACTTTCCAATAATCTAGTAAATGAGAACTTAGATGGGTAAAAATATCAAAGAGCGCAATCAATTAGCTGATTTTGCCAGGGTTTTTATGGCTTTTATTGTTGTGGCTATCCATGTTAATATTTTTTATGAACATCCCGCCCTCAATAAAATAACTGTTGATGGTTTTTTTAGAATTGCAGTTCCTTTTTTCTTAATGATAAATGGATATTATTTTCATGAAAATATTTCGCATGTTGAAAGCTTCAAGAAATGGCTAAAAAGAGGTATCGTTTTATTTTTCGTTTGGCAAGCAATCTATTTACCTTTATACCTTCCGATTGAAGATTTAAGTTATAATCGATTGGCGGTTTTCTTATCGCAACTTATATTTGGCTATCATCACCTTTGGTATATAAGTGCCATGGTGCTTGGTGGTATTATACTTTTTGCACTTCGTGATAAACCATATTCATTAGCTTTGAGTTTATTTTTATTCATTATCGGTTGCTGTTTGCAATATGTGCGACCTTTTATAGATAACAATCCGACGCTATATAAAGTTTTTTCTCAATATTGGTTGTTCCGTAATGGCCTCTTTTTTGGCTTTCCAATGATGTATATCGGTTTTTATATTGCAAAAAATAATCTTCTTATTAAATTTAATAATAATTTATTGTTTTTGTTTTTGTCTATTTCAACAATATTGTATGGTTGCGAAATATTCTTTGTGCAAAATATTTTTTTCTCACATATGAGTTACCATATTGATTTTTTATTGTCAATTCTCTTGTTGACGCCAGTTGTTTTTATTTTTATCATGCGAACGAAATTTTGTCCTTTTAAAGATAAAGACACTAAATATTTAGCCTTGTTTAGTAGTATCGTATATTTTATCCATCCCTATGTGATCAAGTTAATTGAATCTTTTCTTTCCATAGAAAGTGTTATGTTTTATATCAATGTCTTAGTTATATCATCTCTAATTAGTTTCTTCTGTGTTTTGAATAGGAAAAGATTATGGTTCCTATTCTAAATAAATCTTTATTTCTTATAGTTTTTATTAATTCTTCAATCTCTCTTTAATAGCTAATTGCGATTGAAATAGTAAACCGCAATTTGCCTTTCCTTATGGATAATGGATCTTATATGCAAGAATTAAATGTTGGTATTGTTGCCGACTGGTTTATAACTTATGCCGGTTCTGAAAAGGTTGTCGCTGAATTTCTGGATGTTTTTCCAGAGGCTGAATTATATTCGGTTGTCGACTTCTTATCTTCTGAAAATAAATCCCATTTCAAGAATAAAAATATTACTACTACATTTATTCAAAACTTTCCTTTTGCAAGAAAGAAATACCAATCATATTTGCCTTTTATGCCTCTTGCTATTGAGCAACTAGATGTATCAAAACATGACGTTATTCTTTCAAGTTCCCATGCAGTGGCGAAGGGGGTTCTCACAGGCCCAGATCAGTTACATATAAGTTATATTCATTCACCAATAAGATACGCATGGGATCTTCAGCATCAGTACTTGCGTGAATCTAACTTGCACAAAGGTTTTAAAGGGTTGTTAGCGAAATGGATTCTGCATAATATACGCATTTGGGATTGTCGCACGTCTAATGGTGTCGATCATTTTATTGCGAACTCCAAATTCATAGCAAGAAGAATTAAAAAAGTTTATGGTCGTAATGCTGATGTTATATATCCACCAGTAGATGTTGAAAGATTTACACTCAATGAGAACAAAGAACAATATTATTTTACAGCATCTAGACTTGTTCCTTATAAACGCATAGATTTGATAGTTGAAGCATTTAGTCATATGAAGGATAAAAAGCTAGTTGTTATTGGTGATGGACCTGAGATGAATAAAATAAAAGCTAAAGCAACATCAAATATAGAAATACTTGGCTACCAATCTAATAGCGTTATGGTCGACTATATGAGAAATGCGCGGGCTTTTGTTTTCGCTGCAGAAGAGGATTTTGGCATAACTCCTGTAGAAGCTCAATCTTGCGGTACGCCAGTAATCGCTTATGGAAAAGGTGGTGCTCTTGAAACGATACGACCCATCGGAGTTGAAAAAGCAACTGGTGTCTTTTTCTATAATCAAGATGTCAAGTCAATAATCGATAGCGTTAATTTTTTTGAACAGCATAGTGATGAAATTATTCTCTCTGACTGCCGTCTGAACGCTCTAAAATTTTCTGAGCAAAGATTTAAAGAAGAGATTAAAGAATATGTTATGAATCGGCATGCTGAATTTTTAGCCTCTAAATCTGTCGTATATTAATTTTTTAAATTCAAATAGTAAATATGTTTTGTTTGATGACAGTATGAGTTTGATCATATATGATATGCGTGAAGTTAGTTATATGCTAATATAGGTATATATAACCCTGTAATTTTACAGTGATTTCACCAGACAGGAGTTTGTAATGTCCAAGCAACAAATCGGTGTTGTCGGTATGGCTGTGATGGGGCGTAACCTTGCGCTGAATATCGAAAGCCGCGGTTATACCGTATCCGTTTTCAACCGCTCCCGTGAAAAGACCGAAGAAGTGATTGCCGAAAATCCAGGCAAGAAACTGGTTCCTTATTACACAGTACAAGAGTTTGTTGAATCCCTCGAAACACCCCGCCGTATCCTGTTGATGGTGAAGGCAGGGGCTGGCACCGACAGCGCCATCGATTCCCTGAAGCCTTACCTCGACAAAGGCGACATCATCATTGATGGCGGCAACACCTTCTTCCAGGACACCATCCGTCGTAACCGTGAGCTGTCTGCCGAAGGTTTTAACTTTATCGGTACCGGTGTTTCCGGTGGTGAAGAGGGGGCTCTGAAAGGGCCTTCCATCATGCCTGGTGGGCAGAAAGAAGCCTATGAGCTGGTTGCTCCGATTCTGAAGCAGATCGCGGCTGTTGCTGAAGACGGTGAGCCATGTGTGACCTATATCGGTGCTGACGGTGCTGGCCATTATGTGAAGATGGTTCATAACGGCATCGAGTATGGTGACATGCAGCTGATTGCCGAAGCTTATGCGCTGTTGAAAGGCGGTCTGGCACTTTCCAACGAAGAGCTGGCGCAAACCTTCACCGAATGGAACGAAGGTGAACTCAGCAGCTACCTGATCGATATTACCAAAGATATTTTCACCAAGAAGGATGAAGAAGGTAAGTACCTCGTTGATGTCATTCTTGATGAAGCTGCAAACAAAGGCACCGGCAAGTGGACCAGCCAGAGCTCACTGGATCTCGGCGAACCTCTGTCTCTGATCACCGAGTCCGTATTTGCTCGTTACATCTCTTCGCTTAAAGACCAGCGTGTAGCTGCTTCGAAAGTGCTGAGTGGTCCGCACGCTCAGCCGGCCGGCGATAAAGCAGAATTTATCGAAAAAGTTCGTCGTGCGTTGTACCTCGGTAAAATCGTTTCCTATGCTCAGGGCTTCTCCCAGCTGCGTGCCGCTTCTGATGAATACAACTGGGATCTGAACTACGGCGAAATCGCTAAGATTTTCCGCGCTGGCTGTATCATTCGTGCGCAGTTCCTGCAGAAGATCACCGATGCTTATGCGAAAAACGCTGGCATTGCTAACCTCTTGCTGGCGCCGTACTTCAAACAGATCGCTGATGACTATCAGCAAGCGCTGCGTGATGTCGTGGCTTATGCCGTGCAGAATGGTATTCCGGTACCGACGTTCTCTGCCGCAATTGCCTACTACGACAGCTACCGTTCCGCAGTTCTGCCAGCTAACCTGATTCAGGCTCAGCGTGATTACTTTGGTGCGCACACTTATAAGCGTACCGATAAAGAGGGTATATTCCATACAGAGTGGTTGGAATAAACATCTAGACGCAGTCAGGCCATTTGGCCTGACTATTTTTTAACTTTATATTTGACATTGTACTCTGCTCATAAGCATTTCCATTCAAAAAATAATTCTACCATCTGATTTTTAATTTTTAAGAATTTGCCATATTTATTATCTTGTGCTCCTATATTAGTCTGCTTCTGGCCTCAGTAAATTACTGGGTGTTAAATAACAGGGTTTTAATTAAAGGAAATTAATATGTTACTTCCTGTGATAATGGCTGGCGGTACCGGCAGTCGTCTCTGGCCGATGTCTCGCGAGCTTTACCCGAAACAGTTCCTCCGCCTGTTCGGGCAGAACTCCATGCTGCAGGAAACCATCACCCGACTCTCGGGCCTTGAAATCCATGAACCGATGGTCATCTGTAACGAAGAGCACCGCTTCCTGGTGGCTGAACAGCTGCGCCAGCTCAACAAGCTGTCGAACAACATTATTCTTGAGCCGGTCGGGCGCAACACCGCCCCGGCCATTGCTCTCGCGGCCCTCCAGGCCACCCGCCACGGCGACGACCCGCTGATGCTGGTCCTCGCCGCCGACCATATCATCAATAACCAGCCGGTCTTCCACGACGCCATCCGCGTCGCCGAGCAGTATGCCGATGAAGGCCATCTGGTCACCTTCGGTATCGTGCCGAACGCTCCGGAAACCGGCTATGGATACATCCAGCGCGGCGTGGCCCTCACCGACAGCGCCCACACCCCGTACCAGGTGGCCCGCTTCGTGGAGAAGCCGGACCGCGAGCGCGCCGAGGCCTACCTCGCCTCCGGGGAGTACTACTGGAACAGCGGCATGTTTATGTTCCGCGCCAAAAAATACCTTTCCGAGCTGGCCAAATTCCGCCCGGATATCCTCGAAGCCTGCCAGGCCGCGGTCAATGCCGCCGATAACGGCAGCGACTTCATCAGCATTCCGCATGACATTTTCTGCGAGTGCCCGGACGAGTCCGTGGACTACGCGGTGATGGAGAAAACCGCCGACGCGGTGGTGGTCGGTCTCGATGCCGACTGGAGCGACGTCGGCTCCTGGTCCGCCCTGTGGGAGGTCAGCCCGAAAGATGAGCAGGGTAACGTCCTCAGCGGTGACGCGTGGGTGCACAACAGCGAAAACTGCTACATCAACAGCGACGAGAAGCTGGTGGCGGCCATCGGCGTGGAGAACCTGGTGATTGTCAGCACCAAGGACGCCGTGCTGGTGATGAACCGCGAGCGTTCCCAGGACGTGAAGAAGGCGGTCGAGTTCCTCAAGCAGAACCAGCGCAGCGAGTACAAGCGCCACCGCGAGATTTACCGTCCCTGGGGCCGCTGCGACGTGGTGGTCCAGACCCCGCGCTTCAACGTCAACCGCATTACGGTGAAACCGGGCGGCGCCTTCTCGATGCAGATGCACCACCACCGCGCCGAGCACTGGGTCATTCTCGCCGGCACCGGCCAGGTGACGGTCAACGGCAAGCAGTTCCTGCTGACTGAGAACCAGTCCACCTTTATTCCGATTGGCGCCGAGCACAGCCTGGAAAACCCGGGCCGCATTCCGCTGGAAGTGCTGGAGATCCAGTCGGGGTCGTACCTCGGCGAGGACGACATTATTCGTATTAAAGACCAGTATGGTCGTTGCTAATTTTTTCGGGACAAAACGCAGAATGACACAGTTAACATGCTTTAAGGCTTATGACATCCGTGGTGAACTGGGCGAGGAGTTGAACGAGGACATCGCCTACCGTATCGGCCGCGCCTATGGCGAATTTCTGAAACCCGGGAAGATAGTGGTGGGGGGCGATGTGCGCCTCACCAGCGAGTCGCTGAAGCTGGCGCTGGCCCGCGGGCTGATGGACGCCGGCACCGACGTGCTGGATATTGGCCTGAGCGGCACGGAAGAGATTTACTTCGCCACTTTCCACCTCGGGGTGGACGGCGGCATCGAGGTAACGGCCAGCCATAACCCGATGAACTACAACGGCATGAAGCTGGTGCGCGAGAACGCGAAGCCCATCAGCGGCGACACCGGCCTGCGGGATATCCAGCGCCTGGCGGAGGATAACCAGTTCCCGCCGGTGGATCCGGCGCGTCGCGGGACCCTGCGCCAGATTTCGGTGCTGAAGGAGTACGTTGACCACCTGATGGGCTATGTGGACCTGGCGAACTTCACCCGTCCGCTGAAGCTGGTGGTGAACTCCGGCAACGGGGCGGCGGGGCACGTGATTGATGAAGTGGAGAAACGCTTCGCGGCGGCCGGGGCGCCGGTGACCTTTATCAAGGTGCATCACCAGCCGGACGGCCATTTCCCGAACGGTATCCCGAACCCGCTGCTGCCGGAGTGCCGCCAGGACACCGCCGACGCGGTGCGTGCGCATCAGGCGGACATGGGGATCGCCTTTGACGGCGACTTCGACCGCTGCTTCCTGTTCGATGACGAGGCGTCGTTTATCGAGGGGTACTACATTGTCGGCCTGCTGGCGGAGGCGTTCCTGCAGAAACAGCCGGGGGCGAAAATCATTCACGACCCGCGTCTGACGTGGAACACGGTGGACATCGTGACCCGCAGCGGCGGCCAGCCGGTGATGTCGAAGACTGGGCATGCGTTCATCAAGGAGCGGATGCGCCAGGAAGACGCCATCTACGGCGGGGAGATGAGCGCACACCATTACTTCCGCGACTTCGCCTACTGCGACAGCGGGATGATCCCGTGGCTGCTGGTGGCGGAGCTGCTGTGCCTGAAGAACAGTTCGCTGAAATCGCTGGTGGCGGACCGCCAGGCGGCGTTCCCGGCGTCGGGGGAGATCAACCGCAAGCTGGGAAATGCGGCGGAGGCGATAGCGCGCATCCGGGCGCAGTATGAGCCGGCGGCCGCACACATCGACACAACGGACGGTATCAGTATTGAATACCCTGAGTGGCGTTTTAACCTGCGCACGTCCAACACGGAGCCGGTGGTGCGTCTGAACGTTGAGTCCAGAGCGGATACTGCGTTAATGAATGCAAAAACCGAAGAGATTTTAGCTCTTCTCAAGTAATGCATTATCCATAATGGAAGCCATAGGGTCAGATTTTAATCGTATTATTAACCTTATGGCTTATTCTTGACATCCCACTGGTCAAAGCGTAAAACCGCCCACAGCAATGTTTAAATTCGTGGCTATCCGCCATTACCCAGTTAACTGATTAAAGTGTAATCGAATGAAAATTACTATTTCCGGTACAGGTTATGTTGGTTTATCGAACGGTGTCCTGATTGCGCAAAACCACGAAGTGGTTGCTCTGGATATCGTACAGGCCAAAGTGGATATGCTTAACCAGAAGATCTCTCCGATTGTGGATAAAGAGATTCAGGAATATCTGGCAGAAAAACCGTTAAATTTCCGTGCCACCACGGACAAGCACGACGCCTATCGTAATGCCGACTACGTGATCATTGCGACGCCGACCGATTATGATCCCAAAACTAACTACTTCAACACCTCTACGGTGGAAGCGGTTATTCGCGATGTCACAGAGATCAACCCGAATGCGGTGATGATCATTAAATCGACCATCCCGGTGGGGTTCACCCGCGACATCAAAGAACGTTTGGGGATTGATAATGTTATTTTCTCTCCTGAGTTCCTGCGTGAAGGCCGTGCGCTGTACGACAACCTGCATCCATCGCGCATTGTCATTGGTGAGCGCTCTGCGCGTGCCGAACGTTTCGCAGACCTGCTGAAAGAAGGCGCGATCAAGCAGGATATCCCGACCCTGTTTACCGACTCCACTGAAGCGGAAGCGATCAAACTGTTCGCGAACACCTATCTGGCGCTGCGCGTTGCCTATTTCAACGAGCTCGACAGCTATGCTGAAAGCCAGGGGCTGAACAGCAAGCAGATTATCGAAGGGGTATGCCTGGATCCGCGTATCGGCAACCACTATAACAATCCGTCCTTTGGCTATGGCGGCTACTGCCTGCCGAAGGATACCAAGCAGCTGCTGGCGAACTACGAATCGGTCCCGAACAATATCATTGCCGCTATTGTGGATGCCAACCGTACCCGTAAGGACTTTATTTCTGATTCCATCCTCGCTCGTAAGCCCAAAGTGGTGGGTGTATATCGCCTGATCATGAAGAGTGGTTCGGACAATTTCCGCGCCTCTTCTATCCAAGGCATCATGAAGCGCATCAAGGCGAAAGGTATTCCGGTCATTATCTATGAACCGGTGATGCAGGAAGATGAGTTCTTCAATTCCCGCGTCGTGCGCGACCTGAATGCTTTCAAACAAGAGGCGGATGTGATCATCTCTAACCGTATGGCGGAAGAGCTGGCGGATGTGGCGGACAAGGTTTACACCCGCGATCTGTTTGGTAATGATTAGGATTTTTAACCTTTGGCTGGATGAGAGTATCTCCAGCCAAATTTTATATGAAATTGGATTTCATTGATGTTAGTTAACTTGTGGAAATGGTTATCCAGTTAGTTATTTACGGTTTGTGATTTTTTCTGGTGATATAAACTAAGTTTGTAAAACATCAATGCTGCCAATCGAGTATTTCTCAGGAGTTTAAATATGAAATTTTTAGTCACTGGTGCGGCTGGTTTTATTGGGTTTCATGTCAGCAAACGCCTTTTGAATGATGGGCATCAAGTTGTTGGGATTGATAACATTAATGATTATTATGATGTAAAGTTAAAAGAATCTCGTGTTGAACAATTAGAATCTCCCTCTTTTACTTTTTACAAGTTAGATCTCGCTGACCGTGATGGTATGGCTAAACTTTTCGAAACAGAGCAGTTTGAACGTGTTATCCATCTTGCGGCGCAAGCGGGTGTACGTTATTCTCTCGAAAATCCATATGCTTACGCAGACTCCAATTTGACGGGCTACCTGAATATTTTGGAAGGTTGCCGTCACAATAAAGTGCAACATCTATTATATGCTTCATCCAGTTCTGTCTACGGTCTAAACCGTAAAATGCCATTCTCAACAGATGATTCAGTCGACCACCCCGTTTCGTTGTATGCTGCCACAAAAAAAGCTAATGAGCTGATGGCACATACTTATTCCCATCTGTACAGCATCCCAACGACAGGACTGCGCTTCTTTACGGTCTATGGTCCCTGGGGCCGTCCGGACATGGCGTTATTCAAATTCACGAAAGCGATGCTGGAAGGGAAAAGCATTGATGTTTATAACTACGGTAAAATGAAGCGTGATTTTACCTATATAGATGATATTGTCGAAGCTATTGTTCGTATCCAGGATGTAATCCCTCAGCCTGATCCTGAATGGACAGTCGAGGAAGGATCTCCGGCTACCAGCTCCGCACCATATCGGGTCTACAACATTGGTAACAGCTCACCGGTGGAACTGATGGATTATATCAATGCATTGGAGCAGGCATTGGGATTGGAAGCGAAGAAGAATATGATGCCTATCCAGCCGGGTGATGTGTTGAATACCAGTGCCGAGACACAAGCTCTCTATAAAACTATTGGTTTTAAACCGGAAACGCCAGTACAGCAAGGTGTTAAAAACTTTGTAGATTGGTATAAAGAGTACTATCAATATAACTAGTTTATTGGAAGGGGGGGATAGAAACGTTTTCGCGCCTCCCTCATATCGGCAGCAAGTAACGGATGTATCATTTCCAACCGTATGGCGGAAAAGCGGGCGGATGTTGCGGACAAGGTATACACCCGCGATCTGTTTGGTAACGATTAATTCTGCCTGTCTGACCCTGGCGGTTCCTTGCCGCCAGTGTTCTTCTTTCTCTCCCCCGCTATATCCCTCACTACGCGTATTTCTCGCACATTCAGATTAACCTCAATAAATTGTGATGGACATTACGATCCTGTTCAAAAGCCGTTGCTGGTTGAAAACAGGTCCGATAAGTTAAACTTACCTTGTGAAGAGCTACCGTCACTGTGATGTAGATGCCGGAGATAAGCGCCGGGAGGTAAAACAAAGCCTGCAACGCAGGCTTTGTTATTTATGTCCTATAAGAAATTTGATGAACAGGGCGCGATTAACACTATTTTTTTTGCCTTAATGCCATGCCAAAACGCAGAATGAACGGTCATTCTGTAATATCATTTTTTATCTCTTAATTTTATCTTAATCTAATTGCAATACAGAGCGGTCCTTACCACTTGCGTTTATTAAACGTCAGTTTCGTTTTCTTTCTGTCTTTTAAATAAGAAATCAAGAAATAAACGGAAACAGCAAGTAGTATGGCAGCCACCACTAAGAAAAATAGGTTTTCCATAATATCTACCACAGGGCTTATGTTGATTGAATTATTAGCTTGATAAGCAATGCACCAGTTTTGTTCTATTGCATGGCTTGCTCTAACATACCCTGGATTTAGGAAAATTCCTACAGATAGTAATGTTTTTCCTCAATCAGCATATAATGCTGTTTCCACTCACCAAATTGGGATGGATGCCAGAAAAGTTTGAGTGCCTGGCGCGCGGATATTTGCTTTTTTCGAAAAAGGCTGGATGAAACTGGTTTCAGTCGGGCGAGAAAAAAGGCAAAAATTCTGTCTTTAGCATAAAATATTATATATAAAACAATGAATGTGCATTCAGTCAACATATCATCAGGATGACGGGCGTTACATAAAAGAATTTGCCGCAACCTGACGGTTGTGGCGGGCAGTGGGTTAGATTTCCTAGGCCGTTCCACGAAGTTCTTCACGCTTTCCTTCACGGAAGTTTGCGGCTCAAACTTCATTGTTCCAAACAGCGATAGGGATCTATCCTGGCATCCAGCACATCATGCGACTAGATGGGCATCTTATTCTTCTTTGCTTCGATCCGAGAGCTTCTTCCCGAGAGGATTTAAAGTCCATCATCTCAACCAGTGAGTTGTAGCCAAAGGATGCAGTATTCAAATAGTGGTCGGCATCTCGTGGCGATGAGATTATGTAGGTGTATCAGTTTGTCAGCCCCTAAGAGCAAGAGTGTTCAGTCCGTTCTACATAAGTGCCGATTTTACACTGGTTTGCGGTTGGGATCACTTGCTTTGCCGCGTCTTACCCGCCAGGCGAGAGGTGAAGGACGTTTTTTCTGGCAAAACAGCGGTGGCAAAGGCTGATAAATAACAACATTTCTCATTTGACGGTTAGCCTCCGAATAATAACCTTGTGACCGGTCGGTGGTTTAGCGATTCGTGGCGATACCCTAAAGGCAGCCAATACCCTCCGGGACGGCATAATTTTGCTTAAAGTTATATTTTTCGTCAGCGGAACATTTAGTAAATGGGCAAAAATCGCGCCATGCTTTCCTCCTTTTTGTCTTTTATATCATTGGCTTATTGTTGTTTTGTTTGTTTAATGAATGTTTAAGATGTGTATTATTTGAGTAATCCACTAATCAGTAGGCTTTTTTATTTTTATTCCCGGCGTCCAGCGCTATAATCTGCGGACGATTTTCTTTGTGGAATGTGCATTGTAGAGCATGAGTCGTTTATCCCACCTGTCGGAACATAGCGCCGCCGCCGTGTGCAAAGGGCCATCAAGCCTGAACGCGCGCTGTCTCCCTGGCGGCGAAGACGATGTCTCTTCTTCTCTTTCCCCGCATCGTGAACGCTCCCTTTTGCTGCTGGCTCACATCGGCAGGTCGCCCGTTTCTCTTTCATCGGTGGCGAAAAGCGCAGACGTTATACCCTGCGTAAATGAGAAAGTCCTGATGGTTAATTCGGCGGCAAATGAGGAAAGTGTGGTGCGTTTGGCGGCCAGGTGAGGAACAGATGCATATTAAAAGCAGAGATATGTCTCAAGGCATATCTCTGCTTTTAGGTTTTCAGGCCCCCCGTTCTGTCAGACTGGCTTTTCAGGCCGCTGAGTGAACGATCTGCCGATAGCCTGAAGCGAAAGCGGGTGGCGTTTAGCCTGGAGCACGGGAGCAGTACGCATTTTGGTTGCGACAGCCAATGGCGGTAGCGTGCCTGAAAAAGGCCGTTCCACCCAGACGGTCGATTGATTGATAGTAAAATAAAGCAATTATTTCTTTAAGGATTTCATTATGTTACTTCCTGTAATTATGGCTGGTGGTACCGGCAGTCGTCTCTGGCCGATGTCTCGCGAGCTTTATCCGAAACAGTTCCTCCGCCTGTTCGGGCAGAACTCCATGCTGCAGGAAACCATCACCCGACTCTCGGGCCTTGAAATCCATGAACCGATGGTCATCTGTAACGAAGAGCACCGCTTCCTGGTGGCTGAACAGCTGCGCCAGCTCAACAAGCTGTCGAACAACATTATTCTTGAGCCGGTCGGGCGCAACACCGCCCCGGCCATTGCTCTCGCGGCCCTCCAGGCCACCCGCCACGGCGACGACCCGCTGATGCTGGTCCTCGCCGCCGACCATATCATCAATAACCAGCCGGTCTTCCACGACGCCATCCGCGTCGCCGAGCAGTATGCCGATGAAGGCCATCTGGTCACCTTCGGTATCGTGCCGAACGCTCCGGAAACCGGCTATGGATACATCCAGCGCGGCGTGGCCCTCACCGACAGCGCCCACACCCCGTACCAGGTGGCCCGCTTCGTGGAGAAGCCGGACCGCGAGCGCGCCGAGGCCTACCTCGCCTCCGGGGAGTACTACTGGAACAGCGGCATGTTTATGTTCCGCGCCAAAAAATACCTTTCCGAGCTGGCCAAATTCCGCCCGGATATCCTCGAAGCCTGCCAGGCCGCGGTCAATGCCGCCGATAACGGCAGCGACTTCATCAGCATTCCGCATGACATTTTCTGCGAGTGCCCGGACGAGTCCGTGGACTACGCGGTGATGGAGAAAACCGCCGACGCGGTGGTGGTCGGTCTCGATGCCGACTGGAGCGACGTCGGCTCCTGGTCCGCCCTGTGGGAGGTCAGCCCGAAAGATGAGCAGGGTAACGTCCTCAGCGGTGACGCGTGGGTGCACAACAGCGAAAACTGCTACATCAACAGCGACGAGAAGCTGGTGGCGGCCATCGGCGTGGAGAACCTGGTGATTGTCAGCACCAAGGACGCCGTGCTGGTGATGAACCGCGAGCGTTCCCAGGACGTGAAGAAGGCGGTCGAGTTCCTCAAGCAGAACCAGCGCAGCGAGTACAAGCGCCACCGCGAGATTTACCGTCCCTGGGGCCGCTGCGACGTGGTGGTCCAGACCCCGCGCTTCAACGTCAACCGCATTACGGTGAAACCGGGCGGCGCCTTCTCGATGCAGATGCACCACCACCGCGCCGAGCACTGGGTCATTCTCGCCGGCACCGGCCAGGTGACGGTCAACGGCAAGCAGTTCCTGCTGACTGAGAACCAGTCCACCTTTATTCCGATTGGCGCCGAGCACAGCCTGGAAAACCCGGGCCGCATTCCGCTGGAAGTGCTGGAGATCCAGTCGGGGTCGTACCTCGGCGAGGACGACATTATTCGTATTAAAGACCAGTATGGTCGTTGCTAATTTTTTCGGGACAAAACGCAGAATGACACAGTTAACATGCTTTAAGGCTTATGACATCCGTGGTGAACTGGGCGAGGAGTTGAACGAGGACATCGCCTACCGTATCGGCCGCGCCTATGGCGAATTTCTGAAACCCGGGAAGATAGTGGTGGGGGGCGATGTGCGCCTCACCAGCGAGTCGCTGAAGCTGGCGCTGGCCCGCGGGCTGATGGACGCCGGCACCGACGTGCTGGATATTGGCCTGAGCGGCACGGAAGAGATTTACTTCGCCACTTTCCACCTCGGGGTGGACGGCGGCATCGAGGTAACGGCCAGCCATAACCCGATGAACTACAACGGCATGAAGCTGGTGCGCGAGAACGCGAAGCCCATCAGCGGCGACACCGGCCTGCGGGATATCCAGCGCCTGGCGGAGGATAACCAGTTCCCGCCGGTGGATCCGGCGCGTCGCGGGACCCTGCGCCAGATTTCGGTGCTGAAGGAGTACGTTGACCACCTGATGGGCTATGTGGACCTGGCGAACTTCACCCGTCCGCTGAAGCTGGTGGTGAACTCCGGCAACGGGGCGGCGGGGCACGTGATTGATGAAGTGGAGAAACGCTTCGCGGCGGCCGGGGCGCCGGTGACCTTTATCAAGGTGCATCACCAGCCGGACGGCCATTTCCCGAACGGTATCCCGAACCCGCTGCTGCCGGAGTGCCGCCAGGACACCGCCGACGCGGTGCGTGCGCATCAGGCGGACATGGGGATCGCCTTTGACGGCGACTTCGACCGCTGCTTCCTGTTCGATGACGAGGCGTCGTTTATCGAGGGGTACTACATTGTCGGCCTGCTGGCGGAGGCGTTCCTGCAGAAACAGCCGGGGGCGAAAATCATTCACGACCCGCGTCTGACGTGGAACACGGTGGACATCGTGACCCGCAGCGGCGGCCAGCCGGTGATGTCGAAGACTGGGCATGCGTTCATCAAGGAGCGGATGCGCCAGGAAGACGCCATCTACGGCGGGGAGATGAGCGCACACCATTACTTCCGCGACTTCGCCTACTGCGACAGCGGGATGATCCCGTGGCTGCTGGTGGCGGAGCTGCTGTGCCTGAAGAACAGTTCGCTGAAATCGCTGGTGGCGGACCGCCAGGCGGCGTTCCCGGCGTCGGGGGAGATCAACCGCAAGCTGGGAAATGCGGCGGAGGCGATAGCGCGCATCCGGGCGCAGTATGAGCCGGCGGCCGCACACATCGACACAACGGACGGTATCAGTATTGAATACCCTGAGTGGCGTTTTAACCTGCGCACGTCCAACACGGAGCCGGTGGTGCGTCTGAACGTTGAGTCCAGAGCGGATACTGCGTTAATGAATGAGAAAACCGCCGAGCTGCTCAACCTGTTAAAAGAGGAATCGCTTTGAGTCCAATGTTTTCAGCGATCTATCGCTACCGTGGCTTTATTATTGACAGCGTTAAACGGGACTTTCAGTCCCGTTACCAGACCAGCTTCTTAGGCGCGGCATGGCTGATCTTACAGCCGATCGCCATGATTTCCGTATATACATTAATCTTTTCTGAGTTAATGCGTGCCCGCCTGGCGGGCATGGACGGCCCTTTTGCCTACAGTATCTACCTCTGTTCCGGGGTGTTAACCTGGGGGCTGTTTACGGAAACGCTCAATAGTCTGGTCAACGTTTTTCTGACCAACGCCAACATTCTTAAAAAGCTTAGCTTTCCGCGGATCTGTTTACCAATCATCGTCACTGCTTCGGCGTTCATTAACTTCCTGATCATTTTTGGTCTGTTCGTGTTGTTTCTGATCGTTACGGGCAATTTCCCGGGCATGATTTTCTTTGAAATCATTCCGGTGCTGATCGTTCAGATGCTGTTCACCCTCGGCCTCGGGATCATCCTCGGGGTGCTGAACGTTTTTGTCCGCGACGTCGGGCAGTTCGTGAATATCCTGCTGCAGTTTTGGTTCTGGTTTACGCCCATTGTCTACGTGTCCAAAACGCTGCCGGAGTGGGTCTCTGGTCTGCTGGCGTATAACCCGATGGCGACCATTATCGGTTCATACCAGAACGTGATGCTCTATCACCAGAGCCCTAACTGGCTGGCGCTGCTTCCGGTCACGGTGCTGTCCGTCATTCTGTTTTTATTTGCCTGGCGTTTATTTAAAAAACATGCCGCTGATATTGTGGACGAGATTTAATCATGAGTATCAAAGTTCAGCACGTCGGCAAGGCGTATAAATATTATCCCTCCAAATGGAACCGGGTCATTGAGAAACTTCTGCCGGGCGATAAGCCGCGGCACAGCAAGAAATGGGTATTGAAAGATATCAATTTCAGTATTGAACCCGGCGAAGCGGTCGGCATTGTTGGGGTGAACGGCGCAGGTAAAAGTACGTTACTGAAGCTGCTGACCGGCACCACTCAGCCGACCAAAGGCAGCATTGAGATCCAGGGGCGTGTCGCTGCGCTGCTGGAGCTGGGCATGGGCTTCCATCCTGACTTTACCGGTCGGCAGAACGTGTATATGTCCGGGCTGATGATGGGCCTGAGCCGGGAAGAGATTGAGCGCTTAATGCCGGAGATCGAAGCCTTTGCGGATATCGGCGACTACATTGAAGAGCCCGTGCGCATCTACTCCAGCGGGATGCAAATGCGCCTGGCGTTCGCCGTGGCCACGGCCTCACGCCCGGATATTCTGATCGTCGATGAAGCGCTTTCCGTTGGTGACTCCCGTTTTCAGGCGAAGTGCTACGCCCGTATTGCGGACTTTAAAAAGCAGGGCACCACGCTGCTGCTGGTCTCCCACAGCGCCGGGGATATCGTCAAACACTGCGACCGCGCCATTTTCCTCAAAAATGGTGATATCTGTATGGACGGCACCGCCCGTGACGTGACCAACCGTTATCTGGATGAGCTGTTTGGCAAATCCGATAAAAACAGCGCGCCAAAAAGCGAAACGGCAACCTCGTCAGCCAGCGGCGAAAGTCAGATGTCTCTCGATGAGATTGAAGATGTGTACCACACGCGCCCAGGCTACCGTCCGGAAGAGTACCGTTGGGGGCAGGGGGGTGCAAAAATCATTGATTATCACATCCAAAGCGCCGGGGTTGATTTTCCGCCTTCACTGACGGGCAATCAGCAGACCGATTTCCTGATGAAAGTCGTATTTGAATATGACTTTGATTGCGTGGTACCGGGTTTGTTAATCAAAACTCTGGATGGCTTATTTCTATATGGTACCAACTCTTTCCTGGCCTCGGAAGGCCGGGAAAACATTTCGGTATCACGTGGGGACGTTAGAGTATTTAAATTCAGTTTTCCGGTTGATTTAAATAGCGGTGACTATCTTCTGTCGTTTGGTATTTCAGAGGGAAGCCCGCAAACCGAAATGACGCCGCTCGATCGTCGCTATGACTCCATCATTTTGCATGTAACTAAGAGCATGGATTTCTGGGGAGTGATTGACCTGAAGTCGACTTTCAATAGTTACAAATGAAGATGAGAAAAAATCATTCCATGACTACTAATACACATAAATTGGTTAGCGAATTACCTGAAATTTATCAGACTATTTTTGGGCATCCTGAGTGGGATGGCGATGCTGCACGAGACTGTAATGAACGGCTCGCGCTAATTAGTGAACAATATGACAGCTTGTCCAGAGAGTTAGGAAGGCCACTACGGGTTCTCGACCTGGGCTGTGCTCAGGGGTTCTTCAGTTTAAGTTTGGCAAGCAAGGGTGCCAGCGTATTAGGTATCGACTTTTTGCAGCAGAACATTGATGTTTGTCAGGCGCTTGCTGAAGAAAATCCACATTGTGATGTTAAATTTCAAGTCGGGCGGATAGAAGACATTGTCAGCACTCTGGAAGAAAACCAATTTGATCTCGCCATTGGACTAAGTGTTTTTCACCACATTGTTCATCTGCATGGGGTTGCTGAAGTCAGATCGCTGTTAGAGCGTTTGGCAAATCTGACGCAGGCGATGATTCTCGAGCTCGCTGTCAAGGAGGAACCACTCTATTGGGGGAAATCTCAGCCTGAAGATCCGCGTGAACTTATTGACCAATGTGCTTTCTATCGATTGATTGGAAGATTTGACACTCATCTGTCTAATATTTCACGTCCGATGTATATTATCAGTAACCACAGGGTTATTCTTCCGGAATTTAATCAGCCTTTTACTTCATGGCGCGACAGTCCTTACACCGGAGCAGGCTTTGCGCATAAACAGAGCCGTCGCTATTATTTCTCTTCGGAGTTCATATGTAAGTTCTATCGTTTTAGTACAGTAAGTTGCTTACTAACTGATAAGGAGAGCGAGCGTAATCGTACTGAACTCGCCCATGAAGAAGCTTTTCTTAAATCTCCACCATCTGGCTTAAAAGTGCCGGCGTTGTTTACTGCAGGGGGGAATGGAGAAGCGGGATGGTTGGTAATGGAAAAAATTCCCGGAGAGCTGTTAAACGACGTTCTGGCCAGTGAACGGCATATTGATCGGGAAAAAGTTATTTCCGATCTCCTCGACCAATTAGTTATTTTGGAAGAACATGGTCTATATCATGATGATTTCAGAACATGGAATGTTTTAATTGACGATAATGACAGCGCTCGTTTAATAGATTTTGGTTCGATTGGCGATGTACAACAAGACTGCAGCTGGCCAGTTAATATTTTCCAGTCGTTCATTATTTTTGTAAATGAAATATTTTGTGAAAATAAATCCTGGAGGGGCTTCTGGCGTTCCGCACCATTAAGTCCTTTCCAGTTGCCTGAACCGTATTCAAATTGGTTGACAGCATTCTGGAAACATCCTGTTGGTGAGTGGAGTTTTGCTTTACTCCAACAACTCTTTTCAACCAAAGATGCTCTACCGGCTGCGAGTTCCATTATGGACGCTTCTGATCTATGGGTCCGGGCTCAGGAGCCCGTATTGTTGGAAAGTCAAACGCAAATACGCAATACGGATGCGCGGGTAGTCCGTCTCGAGTCGCAAATCAATGAACTCACCTCCCTGATTAATATTATGGGTGAGAGCATTCAGACGTTTGAGAAGCGTGAGTATCCGCCACAAGACGTTACTACTAATGTACAGCCGCGTATCGAGATTGAGCAGAGTAAAGCCGTTGATTCAGAAGAGATTATGCGACTTCATACGCAGCTCAATGATGCTCAGCAAGAAATAGAGAATCTACGTCATGAGATTGCTAAAATTCATTATAGTCGCTCATGGAAAATGACCAAGTGGTATCGGTACGCTGGCTTACAGTACTATCTGCTTCGTCAGTACGGCTTCAAACAGCGTTTTAAGCATTTACTCAAACGAGTGCTTAGCAACGTATTTTATTTTTTGCGTGCACATCCACGACTAAAGCAGAAGGTGATCAATCTACTGCGTACAATTGGAATTTATGACTTTGCTTATCGTATGCATCGTCGTATGAATCCTGGTTCACATAACCCTTATCCAAACGACCCACAATACCAGTCGCAGACTGAAAAGCAGATCTTACATCCAGAGTTATTGCCTCCGGAAGTTAACTCAATTTTTAGCGAGCTTAAAAACAAAAGATAAGGTGAGTCACTTGCATATTTTGATTGACGTACAAGGATATCAATCGGAAAGTAAATTCCGTGGAGTTGGTCGCAGCACCTATGAAATGAGTCGTGCGATCATAAAAAATGCTGGCCAGCATCGAGTAAGCATTTTAATGAATGGCATGTATTCGATTGATAGTATAAATGAAATTAAAAAAAGCTGGGGTGATATATTACCGCAGGAAGAAATGTTTATTTTTTCAGCTGCTGGCCCTACAGCTCTTCGCGACTGTGAAAACCATCCCCGGAGTGTTGCCGCCACACTAGCTCGTGAACTTGCTATTGCTAATATCAATCCCGACGTTGTTTTTATTATTAATTTCTACGAAGGTTTTGACGATAGTTATACCGTCTCAATTCCTCAAACTACAGTACCATGGAAAACAGTTTGTGTTTGTCACGATCTAATTCCGTTACTGAATAAAGAACGCTATCTGGGCGAACCAAACTTCCGTCAGTATTATTATGATAAACTAGCTCAATACGAAAGGGCGGACGCTATTTTTGCTATTTCCAGATCATCCATGCAGGAAGTTATCGATTACACATCGATTCCGGCAGAAAAAATTATTAATATTTCATCTGGAGTAAGCGATTCATTTAAAATTAAAGATTATACTCACGATGAAATCAAAGACTTACGTGATAAATATCATCTTCCTCAAGAGTTTATTCTTTCTTTGGCAATGATAGAGCCACGTAAAAATATTGAAGCGCTGATTCATGCATATAGTTTATTACCGCATGCCCTGCAACAGAGTTATCCCTTAGTTTTAGCCTATAAAATTAGCACCGATGAAAAGGAAAGGCTGTACCGAGTTGCAGAGAACTATGGTTTATCTCGTAATCAGCTTATTTTTACAGGCTTCTTAAACGATAGTGACCTTATCGCACTTTACAATTTGTGCAAAATTTTCGTTTTCCCCTCTATACATGAAGGGTTTGGCCTGCCGCCACTAGAAGCTATGCGTTGTGGTGCAGCTACGCTGGGTTCAAATGTGACCAGCTTACCCGAGGTCATCGGTATGGAAGAGGCTTTATTTAATCCTCTGGATGTCCCCGACATTTGCCGTGTTATGCAAAGGGCCTTGACTGACAGTGAGTTCTACTCAGCATTAAAAGCTCATGCTCCGGCGCAGGCGGCAAAGTTCACATGGGATCACACCGCGCAGCTCGCGTTAAAGGGATTTGAGAGGCTTGTAGATAAGGCTTCCGCATCAGAACCTCTGGATATCACAAGCTTCACCGCACACACCATTAATAGAATTAAAAATATTGCAGAATTAAGTGAAACCGAACGCTTACAGACAGCCTGGGCGATTGCTCGTAATAGCTTTGCTACACATCAGCGCAAGCTGCTGGTTGATATTTCTGTTCTTGTTGAGCATGATGCGAAAACGGGAATTCAACGGGTTTCTCGCAGTATACTTAGTGAATTACTGAAATCTGGCGTTGCTGGTTATACTGTCAGTGCGGTTTATTATCGACCGGGTGAATGCTATCGCTATGCCAACGAATACCTGAATACCCATTTTAACGGGGCGTTCGGGCCTGATGTACCTGTACTGTTTACCAAAGATGATATTCTGGTTGCTACCGATCTAACTGCCCATCTGTTTCCTGAGCTTACTGTCCAGCTGGATTTTATTCGTCTATCCGGTGCCAAGGTTTGTTTTGTTGTGCATGACATTTTGCCTCTGAGAAGACCGGAGTGGAGCGATGAGGGAATGCAACGCGTGTTCCCCATTTGGTTATCTTGCATTGCGCAGCACGCTGACCGCTTGATTTGTGTATCAGCAAGCGTTGCAGAGGATGTAAAAGCCTGGATTGCGGAAAACAGCCATTGGGTGAAACCGAACCCGCTGCTGACCGTCAGCAACTTCCATCTGGGAGCCGACCTCGATGCCAGCGTACCGTCCACTGGCATGCCGGATAATGCCCAGGCGCTGTTAGCAGCGATGGCCGCGGCTCCATCATTTATCATGGTGGGCACGATGGAACCACGCAAAGGACATGCGCAGACGCTAGCGGCATTTGAAGAATTGTGGTTACAGGGCAAGAACTACAATCTGTTTATCATTGGTAAACAGGGGTGGCATGTTGATGATTTATGTGAACGTTTACGTCACCATCCACAGCTAAATAAAAAACTATTTTGGCTACAAAACATTAGCGATGAGTTCCTTACGAAGTTGTATTCTCAGTCTAGTGCGTTAATCTTCGCATCTCTCGGAGAAGGCTTTGGCCTGCCGTTGATTGAAGCGGCGCAGAAAAAGCTGCCGGTGATTATCCGCGACATTCCGGTGTTTAAAGAGATTGCTCAGGAACATGCGTGGTATTTCTCCGGGGAAGCGCCGGCCGACATCGCGAAGGCCGTCGAAGACTGGTTAGCCCTGTATGAGCAAAACGCGCATCCTCGTTCCGAAAATATCAACTGGTTAACCTGGAAACAGAGCGCGGAATTTCTCCTGAAAAACCTGCCGATTATCGCGCCAGCCGCGAAGCAATAATCGCTATCAACAGGGCTACTCCGGTGGCCCTTGTGATGAGTTCGTTATGAAAATTATTTTTGCTACTGAGCCAATTAAATACCCGTTAACGGGCATCGGTCGGTATTCCCTGGAGCTGGTTAAGCGGCTGGCGGTCGCCCGCGAAATCGAAGAGCTGAAGCTGTTTCACGGCGCGTCGTTTATCGATCAGATCCCCCAGGTGGAGAATAAAAGCGATACCAAAGCCAGCAATCATGGTCGTCTGTCGGCGTTTCTGCGCCGCCAGCCGCTGCTGATTGAGGCGTATCGCCTGCTGCACCCGCGGCGCCAGGCGTGGGCATTGCGCGACTATAAAGATTATATCTACCATGGTCCCAATTTTTACCTGCCGCATCGCCTGGAACGCGCCGTGACCACGTTTCATGACATCTCCATTTTTACCTGCCCGGAATATCATCCAAAAGATCGGGTTCGCTATATGGAGAAGTCCCTGCATGAGAGCCTGGATTCGGCAAAGCTGATCCTGACCGTCTCTGACTTCTCGCGCAGTGAAATCATCCGCCTGTTCAACTATCCGGCGGAGCGGATCGTCACCACCAAGCTGGCCTGCAGCAGCGACTATATTCCGCGCAGCCCGGCGGAGTGCCTGCCGGTCCTGCAGAAATATCAGCTGGCGTGGCAGGGGTATGCGTTATATATCGGCACCATGGAGCCGCGTAAAAATATCCGTGGTCTGCTGCAGGCCTATCAGCTGCTGCCGATGGAGACCCGCATGCGCTACCCGCTGATCCTCAGCGGCTATCGCGGCTGGGAAGACGATGTGCTGTGGCAGTTAGTCGAGCGTGGTACGCGTGAAGGGTGGATCCGTTACCTGGGCTATGTCCCGGATGAGGACCTGCCTTATCTGTACGCGGCGGCCAGAACCTTTGTTTATCCCTCCTTCTATGAGGGATTCGGTTTACCTATTCTTGAAGCGATGTCTTGCGGTGTGCCGGTAGTATGTTCCAATGTCACTTCTTTGCCTGAAGTGGTTGGCGATGCCGGCCTCGTTGCCGATCCTAATGATGTAGACGCGATTAGCGCGCATATTTTGCAGAGCCTGCAGGATGATAGCTGGCGGGAAATCGCCACCGCGCGCGGTCTTGCCCAGGCGAAACAGTTTTCGTGGGAGAACTGTACGACCCAGACCATTAACGCCTATAAATTACTCTAAGGGTGTCAGTTGAGAGTTCTACACGTCTATAAGACCTACTATCCCGATACCTACGGCGGTATTGAGCAGGTCATTTATCAGCTCAGTCAGGGTTGCGCCCGCCGGGGGATCGCAGCCGATGTTTTTACTTTTAGCCCGGACAAAGAGACAGGTCCTGTCGCCTACGAAGACCATCGGGTCATTTATAATAAGCAGCTTTTTGAAATTGCCTCCACGCCGTTTTCGTTGAAAGCGTTAAAGCGTTTTAAGCAGATTAAAGATGACTACGACATCATCAACTACCATTTTCCGTTTCCCTTTATGGATATGCTGCATCTCTCGGCGCGGCCTGACGCCAGAACGGTGGTGACCTATCACTCGGATATTGTGAAACAAAAACGGTTGATGAAGTTGTACCAGCCGCTGCAGGAGCGATTCCTCGCCAGCGTAGACTGCATTGTTGCCTCGTCGCCCAACTACGTGGCCTCCAGCCAGACCCTGAAAAAATATCAGGATAAAACGGTGGTGATCCCTTTTGGTCTGGAGCAGCATGACGTGCAGCACGATCCGCAGCGGGTGGCACACTGGCGGGAAACCGTCGGCGATAACTTCTTCCTCTTCGTCGGCGCTTTCCGCTACTACAAAGGGCTGCACATTCTGCTGGATGCCGCCGAGCGTAGCCGGCTGCCGGTGGTGATCGTCGGGGGCGGGCCGCTGGAGGCGGAGGTGCGGCGTGAGGCGCAGCAGCGCGGACTGAGCAATGTGGTGTTTACCGGCATGCTCAACGACGAAGATAAATACATTCTCTTCCAGCTCTGCCGGGGCGTGGTCTTCCCCTCGCATCTACGCTCAGAGGCGTTTGGCATTACGTTACTGGAAGGCGCGCGCTTTGCCAGGCCGCTGATCTCCTGCGAGATCGGCACCGGGACCTCGTTCATTAACCAGGACAAAGTAAATGGCTGCGTGATCCCGCCGAATGACAGTCAGGCGCTGGTGGAGGCGATGAATGAGCTCTGGCATAACGATGAAACCGCCAGTCGCTATGGCGAAAACTCGCGTCGTCGTTTTGAAGAGATGTTTACAGCCGACCATATGATTGACGCTTACGTCAATCTCTACACTACGCTGCTGGAAAGCAAATCCTGAGGCCAGCTACCCCCGCCGTTGCGGCGGGGGTCAACGCGTTAGTGTCGACTCTTCAGATTATCAATCACTTCCCCGAGATCCAGCCCCTGGTCCTGCAGCAGCACCAGCAGGTGATACATCAGGTCCGACGCCTCATTCTTCAGCTCGAAGCGGTCGTTCACGGTGGCGGCCAGCGCGGTCTCCACGCCTTCTTCCCCCACTTTCTGCGCAATACGCTTGGTGCCGCTGGCATACAGCTTCGCCGTGTAGGAGCTCTCCGGGTCGGCGTGTTTACGCTCGGCCAGCAGCTGCTCCAGCTGATAGAGGAACAGCCACTGGTGGCCGGTTTCGCCGAAGCAGCTGGTGGTGCCTTTGTGGCAGGTCGGCCCGATCGGGTTTACCAGCACCAGCAGCGTATCGTTGTCACAGTCCGGCGTGATGCTCACCACGTTGAGGACATGGCCCGAGGTTTCACCCTTGGTCCACAGCCGCTGCTTGGTGCGCGAGTAAAAGGTGACCTTGCCGGTGGCTTCGGTTTTCTCCAGCGCCTCCTTGTTCATGTAGCCGTGCATCAGCACTTCGCCGGATACGGCGTGCTGCACGATGGCCGGCATCATGCCGTCCGTTTTTTCCCAGTCCAGCTGTTCAGTCAACATACCCTTATCTCCACGCCCTGTGCCGCCAGGTACGCTTTCAGTTCGCCAATATTAATAATCTGTTTGTGGAATACCGAAGCCGCCAGCGCGCCGTCAACGTCGGCGTCGCGGAAGGCTTCGAGGAAGTGTTCCATAGTGCCCGCGCCGCCGGAGGCGATCAGCGGGACGTGGCACACCGCGCGAACCTTCGCCAGCTGCTGCAGGTCGTAACCGTTGCGCACCCCGTCCTGGTTCATCATGTTAAGGACGATCTCGCCTGCGCCGCGCTTCTGCACTTCCTCCACCCAGTCGAGGGTTTCCCACTGCGTCACACGGGTGCGGCTCTCGTCGCCGGTATACTGGTTGACGTGATACTTGCCGGTCTCTGCGTCAAACCAGGTATCAATCCCCACCACGATACACTGCACGCCAAAGCGGTCGGCAAGGCGGGTGATCAGCGTCGGGTCGGCGAGAGCAGGGGAGTTAATCGAGATCTTATCGGCGCCGAAGGAGAGGATCTGCGCCGCGTCTTCCAGCGACTTGATCCCGCCCGCCACGCAGAAAGGAATATCAATCACTTCCGCTACCCGCGACACCCAGCTCTTGTCGACCACCCGACCGTCGCTGGAGGCGGTGATATCATAGAACACCAGTTCGTCGGCACCTTCGTCGGCATAGCGCTTGGCCAGCGGGACGATGTCGCCAATGATCTCGTGATTACGGAACTGCACGCCTTTCACTACCTGGCCGTCGCGGACGTCGAGGCAGGGGATTATCCGTTTTGCCAGCATTGAATGGCCTCCGTTACGTTGAATTTACCTTCCAGCAGCGCGCGGCCGACAATCACGCCGCGCACCCCGGTGCCGCGCAGCGCGGCAATATCATTGAGATCGCCGATGCCGCCGGATGACTGAAACGCCACCTGCGGGTAGCGGGCGCAGACTTCCTCGTACAGCGAGACGTTAGAGCCTGCCAGCGTGCCGTCGCGGGAGATATCGGTGCACAGCACGTGCTGCAGGCCGACCGGCAGATAGCTCTCCACCAGCTCCTCCAGGGTTACCCCGGAGTTTTCCTGCCAGCCGCTGACCGCCACCTGCTTATTGCCGTCGGCGTCGATACGCACGTCGAGGGCGAGCACCAGCCGTTCTGGGCCAAAGCGTTTGAACCAGCCTTTCACTTCCTCCGGGGATTTCACCGCGGTGGAGCCGACCACCACGCGGGCGACGCCGGCCTCAAGCAGGGCCGCGACATCCGCTTCGGTCCGCACGCCGCCGCCGACCTGCACCGGGACGTTAACCCCGGCGACCAGCGATTTCAGCAGCGGGATCTGGCGCTTCGCCGGATCCTTCGCCCCGGTCAGGTCGACCAGGTGCAGGACTTTTGCCCCCTGAGCGGCATAGGCCTGCAGGCGCGGCAGCGGATCGCTGCCATAGTCGCGCTGCTGGCCGTAATCGCCCTGATGGAGACGAACGACGGTGCCGTCGATTAAATCTAAAGCAGGAATAATCATCACATCTCCAGGAAGTTTTTCAGCAGCTGCGCCCCGGCGCTCCCGGAGCGCTCCGGGTGAAACTGCACGCCAAAGAAGTTATCTTTCTGCACCGCGGCGGTGAACGCCTCGCCGTAATTGCACTGGGCGATGGTGTACGGGTTGACCGGCATGGCGTAGCTGTGCACGAAGTAGAAATACGCGCCTTCTTCAATGCCGCGGAACAGACGATCGCCTGCTTTGGCATACACCCGGTTCCAGCCCATGTGCGGCAGCGGCAGACCGTGGTCGGTCATCTTCGGCACCTCTTCTTCGATAATGCCCAGCAGATCGACGCCGTTGTTCTCCTCGCTGCGCTTGCCGAGCAGCTGCATGCCCAGGCAAATCCCCAGCACCGGCTGGGTACAGGCTTTGATCAGGTCGATCAGCTCCCGGTCGCGCAGCTGATCCATCGCCGCCTGGGCGGTGCCGACGCCGGGAAGAAACAGTTTATCGGCACGCAATACCACTTCCGGATCGCGGCTGACCACTGGCTCATAGCCGTGGCGGCCAATCGCCGATTTCACCGAATTGAGGTTGGCGCAGCCGGTATCAAGGATCACCACATTCATTACAGCACCCCTTTGGAAGACGGCAGGGCATCGCCCTGGACGCGGATCGCCTGGCGCAGCGTACGGCCAAAGGCTTTGAACAGGCTCTCCACGCGGTGGTGATCGTTCTTGCCCTTGGTTTTCAGGTGCAGGGTCACCGCCATGGTGTAGGAGAGCGAGCGGAAGAAGTGTTCCACCATCTCGGTGCTCAGATCGCCGACGCGCTGATAGGTGAAGTCCGCCTTATACTCCAGGTGCGGACGGCCGGAGATATCCAGCGCGCAGCGGGCGAGACACTCGTCCATCGGCAGCACGAAGCCGAAGCGGTTGATGCCGCGCTTGTCGCCAAGGGCCAGCTTCAGGGCTTCGCCGAGGGCCAGGCCGGTATCTTCCACCGTGTGGTGGTCGTCGATGTACAGATCGCCGCCGACGTTAACCTCCATGCGGAAGCCGCCGTGGGTGGCGATTTGGTCGAGCATATGGTCAAAAAAGCCGACGCCGGTGTGGATCTTGCTGCCGCCCTCGCGGTCCAGCCACACTTTCACATCCACCTGGGTCTCTTTGGTGATGCGCTCGACATGGGCATAGCGGTCGCGGCGGGTCAGCTGCTCGCAGATGGTCGGCCAGTCGAGCGTCTCGCGGTCATAGCGCAGACCGGTAATTCCCATGTTATCCGCCAGCTCAAGATCGGTGGCCCGGTCGCCAATCACATAGCTGTGGGCTTTATCCAGCACGCCCTCTTCCAGCCACGGCAGCACCAGCTGCATTTTTGGCTTGCGGCAGGCGCAGTTGTCGCCCGGGAAGTGCGGACAAATCAGCACCTCTTCAAAGTTAACGCCCTGCGAGGCGAAGATCTGCATCATCAGGTTGTGCGGGCCATCAAACGCTTCCTGCGGCAGACTGTCGGTTCCCAGGCCATCCTGATTGGTGATCATCACCAGCTTATAGCCTTCCTGCTGCAGCTTCAGCAGCGCCGGGATCACCTGCGGCTCAAACGCCAGCTTGTCGAACCGGTCCACCTGGAAATCCTCCGGCGGTTCGGAAATCAGTGTGCCGTCACGGTCAATAAAGAGATACTTCTGGGTCATACATTCTCCGCAGTCAAGGCGTCAATCACGCGCTGGCTCTCGGCACGGGTACCGATAGTGATACGCAAACAGCCGCTTAATGAAGGTTGTTTATTCTGGTCACGTAAGATAATGCCCTGATCCCACAAAGATTTAAACACTGCGCTGGAGGCGGTTATCCGCGCCAGCACATAGTTGGTCTCGGAATCGAAGACCTGCTCCACGCAGGCGATGCCGCGCAGCTGTTCCACCAGGTAGCGGCGCTCGTCAAGGATCTGCGCCACGCGCTGGCGCATCGCGGCGATCCCCTCCGGGCTCAGGGCCTGGGCGGCGATATCGGCCACCGGCGTGGAGAGCGGGTACGGGGCGATCACTTTCAGCAGCACGTTGATCACCTCGGCGTTGGCGAGGGTGAAGCCGCAGCGCAGGCCGGCGAGGGCGAAGGCTTTGGACAGCGTGCGCAGCACCACCAGGTGCGGATAGTCGCTGAGCCAGCCGGCGAGCGTCGCCTGCGGGCAGAATTCAATATAGGCTTCGTCGGCCACCACGATGGCTTTGCCGCGGGTCATCTCCAGCAGGTCGCGCATCGACTGCGGGTCGATAATCTGCCCGGTCGGGTTGTTCGGGCTGCAGACGAAGACCACCTTCACGCCGTCCAGCCGCGCCTCGATGCCCGGCAGGTCGAGCTGCCAGTCGGCCAGCGTCGGCACGGTGCGGCATTCGACCCCGATGGTCTCGGCGCTGACGCTGTACATGCCGTAGGTCGGCGGGCAGTAGAGCACCGCGTCTTCGCCGGGCTCACAGAAGGCGCGGATCAGCAGCTCGATGCCTTCGTCGGCGCCGCGGCTGACCAGCACCTGCTCCGGTTTGACCTCGGCGTAGCGGGCGTAGCTCTCAATCACGGCCTTCGGCTGCGGCTCCGGATAGCGGTTCAGCGTCTGTTCGGTAAGCTGGAAGGCTACGGCGGTAGGGAATTCGTTGGCGTTGAGCCAGACGTCGCCTTTGCCGCCCAGCCGGCGAGCGGATTGATACGGGGTCAGCGCGCGGACGTTGGCGCGGGCTAAATCTTCAATGCTCATGCTTGCTCCTTCAGGGCGGCAACGCGCAGCGTTACGGCGTTTTTGTGGGCGTCAAGGCGCTCGGCGGCGGCCAGGATCTCAATCGTTGAGGCAAGGGCGGCAAAGCCGTCGCGCGACAGCTCCTGCACGGTCATCCGCTTCTGGAAGTCGGCCAGACCGAGGCTTGAGCAGGTGGCGGTGTAACCATAGGTCGGCAGGACGTGGTTGGTGCCCGAGGCGTAGTCGCCCGCGGATTCCGGTGACCAGTCACCGAGGAAAACGGAACCGGCGCTGGTGATGTTGTCCACCAGCTCGCGGGCCTGACGGGTCTGAATGATCAGGTGCTCCGGGCCGTACAGGTTGGAAATAGCCACGCACTGCGCCAGATCGCGGGCCACGATGATCCGGCTGGCGGAGAGCGCCACGCGGGCAGTTTCGGCGCGCGGCAGGGCGGCCAGCTGGCGCTCCACGGCTTCGGCGACGCGGCTGCCCATGTCGGCGTCCGGAGTCAGGAGGATCACCTGCGAGTCCGGGCCGTGTTCCGCCTGCGACAGCAGGTCGGAAGCGACAAAGTCCGGGTTGGCGCCGCTGTCGGCGATGACCAGCACTTCCGACGGGCCGGCCGGCATGTCGATGGCTGCGCCGTCCAGACGCTGGCTGACCTGGCGTTTGGCTTCCGTGACGTAAGCGTTGCCCGGGCCAAAGATTTTATCCACCTTCGGCACCGACTCGGTACCGAGGGCGAGGGCGGCGATGGCCTGGGCGCCGCCGACGTTAAAGATGGTTTTTACGCCGCACAGCTGCGCGGCATAGAGGATCTCATCGGCAATCGGCGGCGGCGAGCAGAGCACCACCTGCTGACAGCCGGCGATGCGCGCCGGCGTCGCCAGCATCAGCACCGTGGAGAACAGCGGCGCTGAGCCGCCGGGAATGTACAGTCCGACGGAGGCGATAGGGCGGGTGACCTGCTGGCAGCGCACCCCCGGCAGCGTTTCGACATCCACCGCCTGCAGCTGTTGCGCGTTGTGGAAGGTCTCGATGTTTTTCACCGCCACCGCCATCGCCTGCTTCAGCTCATCGCTGAGGCGCTCGCCGGCGGCGGCGATCTCCGCCTCGCTCACCTGCAGCGCGGCGACGGTGGTTTTATCAAACTTCGCGCTGTATTCGCGAAGCGCCGCGTCGCCGTTGGCTTTGACGTTATTCAGGATCTCCGTCACCGTTTTACTGATGCTGTCGGAGGCGGAAATCGCCGGGCGCGTTAAGAGTTGCTGTTGTTGGTCTGCGCTACAGCCGTTCCAGTCGATGATTGTGTTGAAGCTCATGATTGTATTCCCCTGTGTGTCCTGTGACCGGCTGGCCGATTACTCCATCATTTTCTCAATCGGCAGCACCAGAATGGAGCTGGCGCCCAGCGCCTTCAGTTTTTCCATGGTCTCCCAGAACAGGGTTTCGCTGCTGACCATGTGCATCGCCACGCGCTGCTTGTCGCCTGCCAGCGGCAGAATAGTCGGCCGCTCGGCGCCCGGCAGCAGGGCAACCACTTCTTCCAGGCGTTCGGTCGGGGCGTGCATCATGATGTATTTCGACTCGCGGGCCTGAATCACGCCCTGAATACGGGTCAGCAGGCGGTCAATCAGCTGCTGTTTGGCGTCGGCCATTTCGCCGTCGCGCTGGATCAGACAGGCTTTGGAGCGGTAGATCACTTCCACTTCGCGCAGGCCGTTGGCTTCCAGAGTGGCGCCGGTGGAGACGAGGTCGCAGATAGCGTCGGCGAGGCCGGCGCGCGGCGCCACTTCCACGGAGCCGTTCAGCAGACAGGATTTAAAGGAGATACCTTTTTGATCGAGGTAGCGCTTCAGCAGGTGCGGGTAAGAGGTGGCGATGCGTTTGCCGTCCAGCGCCGCCGGGCCGTTCCAGGCTTCATCCACCGGAGTCGCCAGCGACAGGCGGCAGCCGCCGAAGTCGAGACGGCGCAGGGTGAAGTAGCGCGGGTCTTCGCCCTGGGCGCGGCGGCTGAGCAGCTCTTCTTCCAGCACGTTTTCGCCGATAATGCCGAGGTCGACAACACCGTCCATCACCAGGCCCGGGATATCGTCATCACGCACGCGCAGAATATCGATTGGCATATTTTCCGCCAGCGCAATCAGACGCTGGGTGTGCAAATTGACTTTAATGCCGCAGCGGCTGAGTAATTCGCGTGAATCTTCGCTTAAACGGCCTGATTTCTGAATAGCTATGCGTAAACGGGTGTTGTCTAACATTGTTCTTTTCCTCTGAATACCTGTCTGAATCTGTCCGAATTTGGTCCAAAAAAAAGCCCCCGGAAGTGAATCTTCCGGGGGCTCTCTGCGCGTTCATGCACCACTGGAAGATCCAAACGTCTTCCAGCACACATCGCCTGAAAGACTAGTCAGGATGATGGTGATGATGGTGGTGTTTAAATTGAACGCGGTTCATAAAAATTCTCTGTGAATGACTATGCATTTGATGTCCTTTAACCTAAACCACTTCCGCCGCAGAAAGCAAGGGCTTTTTTCTATCATTAATTCATTTCATATTGAGCGAAGAAATTGTCAGTTGCCGCTGGCTGGCGTAGCCTGTAATCAGCACAGCGAAAGAGTCAGGAGCCTGGGATGAAAAAGGTCGCGATAGTCGGTTTGGGATGGCTGGGGATGCCGCTGGCGCTGTCGTTGACGGCGCGAGGCTGGCAGGTTACCGGCAGTAAAACTACGCAGGATGGCGTGGAGGCGGCGCGGATGTGCGGGATCGACAGCTATCCGCTGCGCCTGGAGCCACAGCTGGTCTGTGATACCGAGGACCTCGACGCGCTGATGAACGTCGATGCGCTGGTGATCACCCTGCCGGCCCGGCGTACCGGGGCAGGGGAAGGGTTTTATCTACAGGCGGTGCAGGAGATCGTCGATACCGCGCTGGCTTACCATATTCCGCGGATCGTCTTCACCAGCTCCACCTCGGTGTATGGCAACGTCAACGGTACAGTGAAGGAGAATTCCCCGCGTCTGCCGCAAACCGCCAGCGGACAGGTGCTCAAGGAGCTGGAGGACTGGCTGCACAACCTGCCGGGGACATCGGTGGATATTCTGCGCCTGGCCGGGCTGGTGGGGCCTTCCCGTCATCCGGGACGTTTTTTCGCCGGCAAGTCGGCGCCGGATGGCCAGCACGTGGTCAATCTGGTGCATTTGCAGGATGTGGTGGCCGCTATCGAACTGCTGCTGCAGGCCCCGAAGGGCGGGCACATCTATAATCTATGTGCGCCCCGCCATCCGGCGCGCGGCCTCTTTTATCCGCAGATGGCCCGCGAGCTCGGTCTGCCGCCGCCGGTGTTCAGCGACAGCCCGGACGGCGGCCAGGGCAAGATTGTGGATGGCAATCGTATCTGCAATGAGCTGGGGTTTGAGTACCAGTACCCCGATCCGCTGGTGATGCCGATGGAGTGATCCGCCAGCGGTGATTCGCATACCGTAAGGGGGTAGCGATGAAACCACTGCTGGATGTCCTCGTGATCCTGGATGCCCTGGAAAAAGAGGGGAGCTTTGCCGCGGCGTCGGCAAAGCTCTTTAAAACGCCCTCGGCGCTGAGCTACACCATTCACCGCCTGGAAAGCGATCTCAATATTCAGCTGCTCGACCGCAGCGGCCATCGCGCGCGCTTTACCCCCAGCGGACAGATGCTGCTGGAGAAAGGGCGGGAGGTGCTGCATATCGCCCGCGAACTGGAGATCCGGGCGGTTAAGCTGCAGCAGGGGTGGGAGAATAGCCTTCGTCTGGCGGTGGACAGCACCTTTCCCGTGGCGCTGCTCTCGCCGCCAATCGCTGCATTTTATCAACAACAGCCGCTGACCCGGCTGCACTTCACGCTGAACCCCTCCCTGCTGGACTGGCGGCCGCTGACTGACGGGCAGGCCGATCTGCTGCTGGGGGCGCTCGGCGAACCGCCGCCGCTGAGCGGTTATGACTATCTCCCCCTCGGCGAGCTGGAGCTGCTGCTGGTCGTTGCCCCACAGCATCCGCTGGCGCGACACCGCGCACCGTTGAGCTGGCGAACCCTGCGCCGTTACCGGGCGGTGGCCACCGGCGAGGGCGGGGCGCTACTCAGCGATCAGGAGACCCTGACGGTGTGTGACGCCGCGGGGCAGCTGGCGCTGCTGCGCCTGGGGCTGGGCTGGGGGTGCCTGCCGCGCTATCAGGTGCAGGGTCTGCTGGACAGCGGCGAGCTGGTCTGCATGACCGTGCGCGGGCTATCGTCTCGTCAACGCGCGTGGATCGCCTGGAATGACGCCACCTGCGGTTTGGCTGGCAAATGGTGGCGGGAAACGCTATTAGCAAATAGTGCTATTTTTACAATTTATCATACGGAAACCGTATAGATATTAGCACGTTAAAAATTATGCTTACGCAATGAACTTCATAACATCTTGTCAACGCCGTTGAATTTGTTGCAAAATATGCGGCCTGAAAACCAGAGACTAGCCGACGCTTTTTTTAAAGTGTCGGTTATTTTTTTGGTCGAAAGACACATCATTCAATACCAAGAGGCCGGGCTTCGTACCGGATAGATATTTACTAAAAACCGACAGTCGTTGTCGCTGAGGAATAGAAAGAAATGGGGCAATTTTTTGCTTACGCGCTGGCGTTCACCGTAAAAGGGGATAACTATGTCGCATAACGCTACTCCAAATACCTCTCGCGTGGAATTACGTAAAACGCTTACGTTAGTTCCGGTTGTAATGATGGGCCTGGCCTATATGCAGCCGATGACGCTGTTCGATACGTTTGGTATCGTCTCTGGTATGACCGACGGTCACGTGCCGACGGCCTACGCCTTTGCGTTAATCGCTATCCTGTTTACTGCCCTGAGCTATGGCAAGCTGGTACGTCGTTACCCTTCTGCCGGCTCGGCGTATACCTATGCGCAGAAATCCATCAGCCCGACCGTTGGCTTTATGGTGGGTTGGTCCTCGCTGCTCGACTACCTGTTCGCGCCGATGATCAACATTCTGCTGGCGAAAATCTATTTTGAAGCGCTGGTGCCTTCGATTCCGTCGTGGGTGTTTGTTATCGCGCTGGTCGCCTTTATGACCGCCTTTAACCTGCGCAGCATTAAATCCGTGGCCAACTTCAACACCGTGATCGTGGTGCTGCAGGTGGTGTTGATCGCCGTTATCCTCGGCATGGTGATTTATGGCGTGTTTGAAGGCGAGGGCGCCGGTACGTTGGCCAGCAGCCGTCCGTTCTGGTCCGGTGACGCGCACGTGATCCCGATGATTACCGGGGCGACGATCCTGTGCTTCTCGTTTACCGGTTTCGACGGCATCAGCAACCTGTCTGAAGAGACCAAAGATGCAGAGCGCGTCATTCCGCGCGCGATCTTCCTGACCGCGCTGATCGGCGGCCTGATCTTCATCTTTGCCACCTACTTCCTGCAGCTGTACTTCCCGGATATCTCGCGCTTTAAAGATCCGGATGCGTCACAGCCGGAAATTATGCTCTACGTGGCAGGTAAAGCCTTCCAGGTTGGCGCGCTGATCTTCTCCACCATCACCGTACTGGCGTCCGGTATGGCGGCGCACGCTGGCGTGGCGCGTCTGATGTACGTGATGGGCCGCGACGGCGTGTTCCCGAAAAGCTTCTTCGGCTACGTGCACCCGACCTGGCGCACTCCGGCGATGAACATCATCCTGGTCGGCGCGATTGCGCTGCTGGCGATTAACTTCGACCTGGTGATGGCGACGGCGCTGATTAACTTTGGTGCGCTGGTGGCGTTTACCTTCGTTAACCTGTCGGTGATTTCCCAGTTCTGGATCCGTGAGAAGCGCAACAAGACGCTGAAAGACCACTTCCAGTATCTGTTCCTGCCGATGTGCGGCGCCCTGACCGTTGGCGCGCTGTGGGTCAACCTGGAAGAGAGCTCGATGATTCTGGGCCTGATCTGGGCCGGTATCGGTCTGGTCTATCTGGCCTGCGTGACCAAAAGCTTCCGCAACCCGGTGCCGCAGTACGAAGATGTGGCCTAAGGCATAGCGTGATGTAAATAAGAAAAGCCGGAGGGAAACCTCCGGCTTTTTTTTCGTTTGGCTCGGTGCGATATCTTTTGCCCGGCGGCGCTGCGCTTGCGCGGGCCTACGGTGATGGTTAACCTTCTGAAATTTAATGGTTATGTAGGCCGGGTAAGCGAAGCGCCACCCGGCAGAAGAGCTTATCCTGCCTGCACCATAACTTTCAGCAGCGTATCCAGCAGGCCGGGAAAACGGGCGTCCAGATCTTCCCGGCGCAGCGAAATCATGTTCTCCCGTCCCTGAGGCCGTTGCCAGATCACACCGCTGTCGCGCAGGACGCGCCAGTGGTGGGTCATGGTGGACTTGGCCACCTCCTCCTGGCGCAGGGCGTTGCAGCTCAGCTCGCTGCCGTCGGCCAGCGTACGAATGATCTCCAGTCGCAGCGGGTTTCCGAGCGCGGAAAGGACATTTTCCAGGCGAATTTGTTCTCGTTCGGGGTGATTGGCGATCATAATAATCCTGTGTCGGCGGTGGCGCGGCGCATGGTAGCCGCAGCCCATATCGGCGGCTGGCGGCTACTATACCCAAACTCCGGTTCTGATACCACGCGCGCCGCCGCAACCTGCCCAATCGTAATGATAGCAAAAATAGTTCGAATATACTCGTACAGTTGTACTAAGATAGACGCAGTTAAATGAACTGCGGATCATTCCGACCGCAGACTGACCGTCAAAACGACTAAGGACGCATCATGCCCCGACCCATCCCTCTCGAACGTTATCGCAACATCGGTATCTCCGCGCATATCGATGCCGGTAAAACCACCACCACCGAGCGCATCCTGTTTTATACCGGGATGAGCCATAAGCTGGGTGAAGTACACGATGGCGCGGCAACCACCGACTGGATGGCCCAGGAGCAGGAGCGCGGGATCACCATTACCTCGGCGGCGGTAAGCTGCTTCTGGCCGGGGATGGACCGCAGCTTCGAGCCGCACCGGATCAATATCATCGACACCCCGGGGCACGTGGATTTCACCATTGAGGTGGAGCGTTCCATGCGCGTGCTCGACGGCGCGGTGATGGTGTATGACTCCGTCGGCGGGGTGCAGCCCCAGTCGGAGACCGTCTGGCGCCAGGCGAATAAATACCACGTTCCGCGGCTGGCCTTCGTCAACAAGATGGACCGCCCGGGGGCGGACTTCTTCCGCGTGGTGCAGATGATGATCGACCGTCTGAAGGCTAACCCGGTGCCGATTGTGATACCTATTGGCGCAGAAGAGCATTTCACCGGCGTCGTCGACCTGGTGAAAATGCGCGCCATCCTGTGGGATGACGCCACCCAGGGCATGACCTTCAGCTATGGGCCAGTCCCTGACGAGCTGTTGGCGACGGCGCAGCAGTGGCGGGAGAAAATGGTCTCGGCGGCGGCGGAAGCCAGCGATGAGCTGATGGATAAATACCTGGAAACCGGTGAGCTGGACGAGGCGGAGATCGTCGCCGGTCTGCGCCAGCGCACGGTGAAGGGGGAAATCCAGGCGGTGCTCTGCGGGAGCGCCTTTAAAAACAAAGGCGTGCAGCGCATGCTCGATGCGGTGGTGGAGCTGATGCCGTCGCCGCTGGATATTCCGGCGATACAGGGCGTTGATGAGCAAGGCCAGCCGGCGGAACGCCATCCGAGCGACGATGAGCCGCTGTCGGCGCTGGCGTTCAAACTGATGACCGACCCCTACGTCGGCCAGTTGACCTTTATCCGCGTCTACTCCGGGACGCTGAAGAAAGGCGATGCGGTGTGGAACCCGGTGAAGGGTAAGAAAGAGCGCATCGGGCGTATCGTGCTGATGCAGGCCAACGACCGTCACGAAGTTGACGAACTGCACGCCGGGGATATCGCGGCCTGCGTCGGTCTGAAGGATGTGACCACCGGCGATACGTTATGCGATCCGGATGCGGTGATTACCCTCGAACGGATGGAGTTTCCGGAGCCGGTGATTTCGCTGGCGATTGAGCCGAAGACCAAAGCGGACCAGGAGAAAATGGGCATCGCGCTGCAGCGGCTGGCGGCGGAAGATCCGTCGTTCCGTCTGCATACCGATGAAGAGTCCGGCCAGACGATTATCTCCGGCATGGGTGAGCTGCATCTGGAGATCATTGTCGACCGGATGAAGCGCGAGTTTGGCGTCGAGGCCAACATTGGCCGTCCGCAGGTCACCTACCGCGAAACCCTGCGCAAGAAAGTGACGGACGTGGAAGGCAAATTTGTGCGCCAGTCCGGCGGCAAAGGGCAGTATGGCCACGTCGTACTGACCCTGGAGCCGCTGGAGCCGGGCAGCGGTTTCGTCTTCGAGGACGCCACCAAAGGCGGGGTAGTGCCGCGCGAGTACATCCCTTCCGTGGAGAAAGGGCTGCGCGAAGCGATGGGCACCGGCGTGCTGGCGGGCTATCCGGTGGTTGACGTGAAAGCGACCCTGACCTTTGGATCGTACCACGACGTGGACTCCTCGGAGATGGCGTTCCGCATGGCGGCGATCTTCGGCTTCCGGGAGGGCGCGCGCAAAGCGGACCCGGTGATCCTTGAGCCGGTGATGCACGTCGAGGTGGAGACGCCGGAAGAGTACGCCGGGAATATTATGGGCGATCTCTCTTCCCGTCGCGGGATGGTGCAGGGGATGGAAGAGCGCTTCGGCAGCCAGATCATCCGCGCCGACGTGCCGCTGGCGGAGATGTTTGGTTATTCCACCACGCTGCGCTCGATGTCTCAGGGACGGGCAACCTACAGCATGGAGTTCCACCATTACGCGGAAGCGCCGCGTAATGTGGCGGATGAAATCATCGCCAGCCGCGCGAAAAGCTAAGCAACGTTCCCGGGTGCGACGCGAGGCGTCTTACCCGGGCTACTCTGGTACCAGCGCCCAGGCCCGGTAAGGCGAAGCCGCCACCGGGCAAAAAGGTAAGCACGAACTGGGGACGCAATGCCCGGCGGCGCTGCACTTGCGCGGGCCTACGGTCAGGCGTCCTCCCCGGTCATCGTTTGTAGCCCGGGTAAGGCGTTAGCCGCAACCCGGGAATTTCAGCCAATCAGACAATATCCTGCACGTACTGCCACAGCGCCTTCAGCTGCGCCAGCTTCTCTTTATCATCCGCATACTGTTGATACAGCATCTGCAGCTCATCGGCATAGGCTTGCAAAAACTCTGGCGTAAACACCTGACGACGGTGCTCTAACCAGCGCTGCTGCTCATGTTCATCGAGCGTGCCGGGGAAGTTGCGCGCCCGGTAGTTAAACAGCAGGCGTTCGATACGCTTATCGGCGAAGGTAATATCCAGCGCCGGCAGATTGCGCGGTTCGGTTTCCAGCACGATTTTCATCGCCGCGCGGTCGGCATCGCTAAAGAACCCATTGTACAGCTGGGCGTCGACGTTTTCGGACGGCACGAACGGCTCGGCTTCGGCATAGACCGCCACCACTTTCTCCCGCACCTGCGGATTCGCCCGCAGCAGCTGGGCGTTCTCCAGACAGCGCTGAATGGAGATCCCCAGCCGGTCGGCATCCTGCGGGCGCAGGGTATTGGCCTGGGCCAGTACCGGACATTTATTTAAATGCACCAGCTTAATCGGCGCCGCCGGCAGATCGCCAAGCTCGGCGCGCGGGGTGTAAAGCCGCTCGCGCAGGGCATCGGCATCCAGTTCCAGCAGCGGCGCCATATCGCCCGCCAGATCGACCATAATCACCGCATTGCGGTTTTCCGGATGCCAGGCCAGGGGCGCCACCAGGCTGGTGTTGCCGCGCGCGGCGCCAAACATGCCGGAGACATGCACCAGGGGCTTCATCTGCGGCACGTCGATAAGCGTCGCCAGCTTGCGCTTATTGCGGTGGCTGTAGAGATAATCAAACAGCCGCGGCTGCCGGGTTTTCACCAGCTTCGCCATGGCGATGGTGGCGTATACGTCGGCCATCGCGTCATGGGCGTTCTGGTGTTCAATACCGTTGGCGACGGTCAGATGTTCAAGCCGGAAGCTGGGCAACCCTTCGTCATTCTCTGGCCAGGCGATCCCTTCCGGGCGCAGGGCATAGCAGGCGCGCATCACGTCGAGCAGATCCCAGCGCGAGTTATCGTGCTGCCAGCTCCAGGCATAAGGGTCATAGAAGTTGCGATAGAAGATATTCCGCGTCACTTCGTCATCAAAGCGCACGTTGTTATAGCCGACGATACAGGTTTGCGGCACCGTGAACAGATCGTGGATGCGGCGGGCAAATGTGGCCTCATTATCCCCTTTGGCCAGCGCTTCCTGCGGCGTGATCCCGGTGATCATCACCGCCTGCGGCTGCGGCAGGTAATCGTCAGCGGGTTTGCAGTAAAACACTTCGGGCTCGCCGAGCACGTTCAGCTCCGCGTCGGTGCGGATGGCGGCGAACTGCGCCGGCCGGTCGAGGGAAGGGCTGGTGCCGAAGGTTTCATAATCGTGGAATAAAAATCCGGGCTGGTTGACGCTATCTTGCATAGTCTGTTCATTATCCGTGGTGGCGTGCGACCGGTATGGTAAACGATTTGCCCGGTCATCAGAAGGGTCGCGGCAAGCAACTTCCTCCGCTGTGTCATATTTTCTTGCAATTAAACCCTGATATGAAACGCGAAGTTCCGTAAAAAGGACGGCGGATCTGTAAATCTAGAGGATATGCCGTTGAAAGGCCGTTTGTTTATTGCTGTATCTTTGCTCGCTTCGAGCGTTTCCTGCGCATTTGCCGTCGACTTACCTGCTACGGTCGCGCCGCCTTCTATTCAGGCTGGCTCCTGGGTGCTGATGGATTACACCACCGGTCAGGTCCTGACCGCGGGTAACGAACATCAGCAGCGTAATCCTGCCAGTCTGACCAAACTGATGACCGGCTACGTGGTCGATCGCGCCATCGACAGCCATCGTATCACCTTTGACGATATCGTCACCGTGGGTAAAGACGCCTGGGCGAAGGGCAACCCGGTGTTCGACGGGTCATCGCTGATGTTCTTAAAGCCAGGGGATCGCGTCAGCGTCCGCGACCTCAGCCGCGGGCTGATTGTCGACTCCGGTAACGACGCCTGCGTCGCGCTGGCCGACTATGTCGCCGGCGGCCAGCCGCAGTTTGTCGCCCTGATGAATCAGTATGTCGAAAAACTGCACCTGCGGGACACCCATTTCGAAACCGTCCACGGCCTCGACGCTCCGGGCCAGCACAGTTCGGCCTATGACCTCGCGGTGCTGTCGCGGGCGATTATTCATGGCGAACCAGACGTCTACCACATGTACAGCCAGAAAAGCCTGACGTGGAACGGGATCACCCAGCAAAACCGTAACGGTCTGCTGTGGGATAAAACGATGAACGTCGATGGCCTGAAAACCGGCCACACCTCGGGGGCCGGGTTCAACCTGATCGCCTCGGCGGTGGATGGCCAGCGCCGGCTGATCGCCGTGGTGATGGGGGCGGACAGTCCGAAAGGCCGCGAGCAGCAGGCCGCTAAACTGCTGCACTGGGGGCAGCAGAACTTTGATACCGTGCAGGTGCTGCAGAAGGGGCAGAAGGTCGGCACCGAGCGTATCTGGTACGGCGATAAAGAGCAGATTAAGCTCGGCACCGATCAGGATTTCTGGTTAGCCCTGCCGAAGGCGGAAGTGTCGCGCATTAAAGCGAAATATGTGCTGGATAAGAAGGATCTTGAGGCGCCGATCGCCGCCAATCAGCGGGTTGGCGAGATTTCACTGTATGACGGCGACAAGGTGGTGGGGCACTATCCGCTGGTCACCCTCGAAAGCATCAATAAAGGCGGAGTGTTCTCGCGAATGAGCGATTACCTGCATCACGAGCTGTAACCACGCCAACCGCCTCTTTGCAGGCGGTTTTTTTTCGCCTGTCGCTCGTGCTGGCGGGGCGCCTGTTTTTACAGCGGTGTGGTGGCGACTCTGTGAATTCGCGCACATACTGAAGGGGGATCTCCTGTTAAATTAACTGTATATTCATACAGTGATTTATCTCCAAAGGAGGCAAGATGAACTACAGCATCACCACCCTCGGCAAGAAAACCATCGCCGGTTTCCATCTGGTCGGGCCCTGGGATCACACGGTCAAGCAGGGGTTTGAGCAACTGATGATGTGGGTTGAGAACCACCAGGTGCCCGCCCGCGAATGGGTGGCCGTCTACTACGATAACCCGGAGGAAGTGCCGGCGGAAAAACTGCGCTGCGCGACAGCGGTCACCGTGGATGAGGATTATGTCATTCCCGCCAACAGCGAAGGGGTGATCCTGGCGGCGATTGCCGGCGGGGATTACGCCTGCGCCCGCGCGCGGGTGGTGGATTACGACTTCGCCACCCCGTGGATGCAGTTTTTCGACAGCCTGCAGCAGAGCACGGCGTATCGCATCGCCCCCCAGCCCTGCTTTGAGGTCTATCTTAACGACGGCAACCACGACGGCTACTGGGATATCGACATGTATGTTCCCGTTGAGCGCGTCGCGTCGTAGCGGTTTACCCCTGTTCCGGACAAGGTTTTTTACATTCCCGGCATGCTCCGGGCGAAAAAGCAGTTACAATTGGCCTTTTCGTTTTGCCGGAGAGGGTTGTGCGCGCTGATAAATCACTCAAGCCATTTGAGATCCGCTTGTATCGCCATTATCGGGTGGTGCATGGTGTGCGGATTGCGCTGGCCTTTGTGCTCACTTTTTTGCTGGTGCGGCTGCTGAACGTGCCTGAGGGAACCTGGCCTCTCATCACTCTGGTGGTGGTGATGGGGCCGATCTCCTTCTGGGGTAACGTCGTGCCGCGGGCGTTTCAGCGTATCGGCGGCACGATCCTCGGTTCGGCGCTGGGGCTGGTGGCGCTGAAGCTTGAGCTCATCTCCCTGCCGCTGATGGTCCTCTGGTGCGCGGCGGCGATGTTCCTCTGCGGCTGGCTGGCGCTGGGCAAGAAACCCTATCAGGCGCTGCTGATCGGCATTACTCTGTCGGTGGTGGTCGGGGCGCCGCCCGGCGATATGCATACCGCGCTGTGGCGAAGCGGCGATGTGATCTTCGGCTCGCTGCTGGCGATGCTGTTTACCGGCATCTGGCCGCAGCGGGCGTTCATCCACTGGCGCATCCAGATGGCCAGCTATGTCACCAACTTTAACCGCCTCTACCAGGCCGGCTTCTCGCCAAATCTGGTGGATCGACCGCGGCTGGAAAAGCATCTCCAGCAGGCGCTGAACGACGTGGTTAAAATGCGCGGGCTGATCACCCCCGCCAGCAAAGAGACGCACATCCAGAAGGCGATCTTCGAGGCTATCCAGACCGTCAGCCGCAACCTCGTCTGCATGCTGGAGCTGCAGATCAACGCCTGGTGGGCAACGCGTCCGGGTCACTTCGTGATGCTCAATGCGCACACCCTGCGGGAGACGCAGCAGATGACCCAGCAGACGCTGTTGTCCATCGCCCACGCGCTGTACGAAGGGAACCCTCAGCCTGTGCGCGCCAACAATGAAAAGCTGACTGAGATCGTCCTCGAACTGCGCCAGCTGCTGAAAGAGCAGGGTGATGACGGCCTGGCGGAAACCCCGGTCCATGGCTATGTTTGGCTCTCAATCGAACTGGCGCGCCAGCTGGAGCTGCTCTCGCATCTGATCTGCCGCGCGTTGCGCAAATAAACACCAGATGCACCGGGTAACCACATGGGTTGTTTCGATTCAGCAGCGTTTAGGGTTATGATAAACGCAAAGGAAAAAACATTGTCATCAGCGGCTGCTAGCAGTTATGTTAGCCCTATAACGCAGTCGCTTTACGAATCCGAATCTCAATTATTAGGGGTGTAAAAATGGAAACAACTAAGCCTTCTTTCCAGGACGTACTGGAGTTTGTTCGTCTGTACCGTCGTAAGAACAAACTGCAGCGTGAAATTCAGGACGTTGAGAAAAAGATCCGTGATAACCAGAAGCGCGTTCTGCTGCTGGACAACCTCAGCGACTACATCAAACCGGGCATGAGCGTGGAAGCCATCCAGGGCATCATCGCCAGCATGAAGAGCGATTACGAAGATCGCGTTGATGATTACATCATCAAAAATGCCGAGCTGTCCAAAGAGCGCCGCGACATCTCGAAAAAACTGAAAGTGATGGGCGAAGCCAAAGTCGAAGGCTAAACCCTGCCGGTCCGGCGGCGGTCAGCGTCGCCGGGCTGTTCCGCGTTTCCCTCTCTTCCCTGCTTTTTTCTGCGAAAACTTTGTTCCGGCAACTGCCTCTCCTCACCGACACTTTGCTATACTGGCCCGCGAAAAACGTATTGATATCGGAAAGGTTTCTCTCATCCTGGCCGGGCATCTGACGCAGCGGCGTCAGGGCGATATCTCAACACCTCTCACCTCTCCGACGATCGATTCGCCAGAAGACAAATTCAGGTGCTGACCGGGCGCGACAGAACTCTTCCGCTGCTTTCGCCGACAGGAGTCAACCTCACGTGATTAAGTCATTCTTTGCTGCACTCTCGTTTATCAGCCGCCTGCCGGTCCCGGCGCGGTTATCTCAGGGCCTGGAGATCGAACAGTACCAGCGCAGTATCGTCACCTTTCCGCTGGTCGGTTTACTGCTCGGCGCCATCGCCGGCGCGGTGGCGCTCCTCCTGCAGCCGTGGTGCGGCGTCCCGCTGGCGGCGCTGTTCGGCGTGCTGGCGCTGGCGCTGCTCACCGGCGGATTCCACCTTGACGGGCTGGCTGATACCTGCGACGGCATTTTCTCCGCCCGCACCCGCGATCGGATGCTGGAGATCATGCGCGACAGCCGGCTGGGCACCCACGGCGGGCTGGCGCTGATCTTCGTGCTGGTGGCGAAAGTGCTGGTGATTGGCGAGCTGCTGCTGCGTGATATCCACCCCATCGCAGCCCTGGCGGCGGCCTGCGCCGTCGGTCGCGGGATGGCGGTGCTGCTGATGTATCGTCATCGCTATGCGCGGGAAAAGGGGCTGGGCAATCTGTTTATCGGCAAAATTAGCCTGCAGCAGACGCTGGTGACGATGGCGATGGCGATCGCGCTGGCCACCGCCCTGATGGGGCTGCAGGGGCTGCGCGCCGCGCTGATCACCCTGGTGCTGATCTGGGGTCTGGGATGGGCGCTGAAGCGAACCCTCGGCGGGCAGACCGGAGATACCCTCGGGGCGGCGATTGAGCTGGGCGAATTACTCTTTTTACTGGCGCTGCTGTAAGGCCTGACGCCAACGGTGAGGAACAGAATGGAAACATTTTCGGCGTTACTGGCTGCCATTCCGCAGCCCGATGTGGCGGGCATGGCGCGCGCTCAGCAGCATATAGATGGCCTGTTAAAGCCGCCCGGCAGTCTTGGCCGTCTGGAGACGCTGGCGGTACAGCTGGCCGGTCTGCCTGGCTTGCAGGGGCAGCTGGCGCTGGCGGAGAAAGCGATTGTGGTCATGTGCGCCGACCATGGCGTCTGGCATGAAGGCGTGACTCCTTCGCCGCAGGTGGTGACGGCCATTCATGCCGGCAATATGGTGCGGGGCAACACCGGCGTCTGCGTGCTGGCGGCGCAGGCCGGGGCCAGGGTGCAGGTAGTGGATGTCGGCATCGATGCCGACCCGCTGCCGGGCCTGATTAACCTCAAAGTGGCCCGCGGTAGCGAGAATATCGCCCGGACGGCGGCCATGAGCCGCCAGCAGGCGGAGACGGTGCTGCTGGCCAGCATGCATCTCACCCGCCAGCTCGCTGCCGACGGGGTGAAAGCCTTCGGCGTCGGCGAATTGGGAATGGCCAATACCACCCCGGCCGCAGCGACGATCAGTGTCCTGACGGGCAGCGACCCTGACGCGGTGGTGGGCTGTGGGGCCAATCTGCCGCTGGCGCAGCGGGGCCATAAGGTGGCGGTGGTGCGCCAGGCGATAGCCCATAATCAGCCGAACCCGGCGGACGGGCTGGATGTCCTGGCGAAGGTGGGGGGTTACGATCTGGTGGGCATGACCGGGGTGATCCTCGGGGCGGCCTCCTGTGGCCTGCCGGTGGTGCTGGATGGCTTCCTCTCCTATGCCTCTGCCCTGGCCGCCTGCCGCATGGCCCCGTCGGCGCACCCTTATCTTATTCCTTCACACCTGTCGGCGGAGAAAGGGGCGCAGATCGCCCTCGACGCGCTGGGTCTGCGGCCGTATCTCGATATGGACATGCGCCTGGGAGAGGGCAGCGGCGCCGCGCTGGCGATGCACCTGCTGGATGCCGCCAGCGTGATGTACAACCAGATGGGAACGCTGGCGCAGAGCAATATTGTGTTGCCCGATAGCGCGCCGTCGTCCTGATGGTAAAACGCATCGTCCCGCGATGGAGGCGATGCGCCGGGTTTACAGGGCCTGCTGCCAGACCGCCTGGGGCAGGAGATAAACCTTCGCCGGGGCGCGCATGCCGTCGGTGACAATATGGCGGATGCCGCTGGCCATCACCGCGAGGGTGACGTCAAAGGCATTCAGGCTGTCGCCGAAGCCAGCGGTCAGATTGAGCATCGAACCATTGGCCAGCAGATAGAGGGTTTTGTCGGCCATGCGGTAGGCGTTGATATACGGCATCACCTCTTCCTGGGGGTACTGGCGCAGGTAATCGCCGTCGATCTCTTCCGCCACGTGGCCGACGTTAAGGATAAATACTCCCGCTTTCGCGCGGTCCAGCGCCTGGCGATTAACCACGTTTTTACCGCCTGTCGCTGTGGCCACCACGTCCGCCGAGGCGATTGCCTCCTGGAGGTCCACCACGTGCCAGCCGTCGTAGGCCGCCTGCAGACGGCGGGCAGGATCGATCTCCGCCACCATCACCTGACCGCCAAAAGCTTTTGCCGCCGCCGCGACGCCCTGGCCGACCAGGCCGTAGCCGATCACCAGCACTTTTTTCTCATGCAGGGTGAGGTGAGTGGTCTGGAAGAAGGTGTGCCAGGCGGTGAGACCGACCATATGGCGGTTGTGCAGCCCCTCTTTGACCGGCAGATCGTCCCAGTTAAAGATCGGATAGCCTGGCTGAATATCCCCCAGCCGATTGACGCCCGAGCCGGTGGCTTCCAGACCCGCCACGATGTTCCCAAACTCGCCGCGCTGGTGGAGCAGGGTGGTGATATCGGCGCCCATCTCGCACAGGTGAGTGGGCTGCCAGGCAATCGCTTTTTCCCATGACTGTTGCCAGTCGGCATCGCTCATATTGCGCCACGCGCAGGCCTCGGCGCCGCGCTCCACCAGCCAGGCCACCACGTCGTCCTGCACGGTGGTGGGGTTACAGGTGGTTAAAAAGACCTGAGCGCCCTTGTCGAGGATCCCCTGCACCAGCGGGATCATTTTCATGTCGAGGTGCATACAGCAGGCCAGACGCACGCCGCTGAGGTCGGGCAGCGCGGCGACCTGACGCAGGGTACGCGGCATATTCTGGCTGGCCCATGCCACTTCTTTCGCTAAAGAGATTTTATTATTCACTGGGTTATGACCTTCAATTCGCAAAAGGGGTATCCCCCTGACCGAAAAGGGATTCTATCAGCCCCCGCGAGAATTCACAGCACAATGCCGTCGGACATCGCCGCCCGCGCTATCCCCTGCGAAAGACAGGGTTGTTAATTTAAGGTTAAAAAAAGAAAATAAAATATAAGTAATTCCTATGATTTGAGCGATGAAGCGATGTTGAGTGTTATTCCTGCGGGGATATTTTCACGGCTGCGGATTTTCCTTGGCCGCCTGAAGCCGCACGCGCTGCCGGTGGCCCGCCGGCATATCGTGCTGGGATCCATTGGCGCCGGCACCGGACTGGCGGTGACCAGCATGTTCAGCCACTGGCTGCTCGGCGAAGTCAATCTGTGGTTTATTGCCCCGATGGGGGCCTCGGCGGTACTCCTGTTTGGCGTACCGAGCAGCCCGCTGGCGCAGCCGTGGTCGATTGTCGGCGGCAACGTGCTGTCGGCGCTGATCGGCGTCACGGTGGGTATGCTGGTCCCCGATGCGGCGCTGGCCTGCGGTCTAGCGGCGGCTCTGGCCATCGCCGGGATGTATTTTCTGCGCTGTCTGCATCCCCCCGGCGGCGCGGTGGCCCTGACGGCGATCCTCGGCGGCGCCGGGGTGCACAGCGAAGGCTATCACTTTGTGCTGACCCCGGTGCTCCTCAACTCGCTGATGCTGGCGCTGCTGGCTATTGTGTTTAATAACCTGGTTGGCCGCCGTTATCCGCATCCGCTGGCGGCGGAGGAGGTCAAATCCAGGGCGGTGCCGCTGGGTATTTCGGTCACCCGGGAAGATATTCACGCCGCGCTGCTGGAAGGCCAGTTCCTCGACATTGATGAAGACGATGTCCAGGAGTTGCTGGAGAATATCGAGCAGCAGGCGCGGCAGCGTATCGCGACGGCAGCCCGCCGCTAAGGGCGTACTGCGGGCTGCGGGTTACAGATCGCCGGTAAGATACTGCGCGACCCCGCGGCCAAAGCTCCAGTCGCCTTTCTGGTTACTGATAATCGACACCATCAGGTCATCGCCGCTCAGGCCGCAGTGTTCCGCCAGCTCCTCCTGCAAAATGGCGAAGAAGCGCTGCTTCTGCGCCTCGCTGCGCGGGCTGGTATAGACCCGCACCACCACCAGATCCCGCGTGCGGGTCAGTCCGAGGCCGGTATCTTCAATCACCATATGGTGGGCTTTGTTTTCATGAACAATCTGGTAACGGTCGCGTTCTGGTACCTCGAAGGCGCGTAGCACGGCGCGATGGGCGGCATCCAGCAGGGTTTTGACCTCCTGTTCCGTACGGCCTTCAATCAGGTCAAATGTCAGTAATGGCATGCAGGTGCTCCTTATCGTTAGGGAATAATGATGGGCTCAACAAGATGCTAGCCGATGCCGCCGCCGGCAAAAACCGCTATAGTTGAATACATTGTTTTTACTGGTGAACAATCACATGAGCGAGAGTCGTCCGGAGAGTTACTGGCTCCATCTGTACTGGCTGACGGTGCTGGAAGAACAAAAAAGCTATACCCGGGCCGCGGAAAAGCTGGGGATCAGCAAGTCGGCTATCAGCCAGAAAATCAGCGAGCTGGAGCGGGTGACCGGTAAAACCCTCGTCCATCGCACCACCCGCAGCGTGAGCCTCAGCGACGACGGACTGCGGCTGGTGGCGGAGCTCAACGAGCCGTTTGGTCAGCTGCGGGATATTTTCACCGGCGCCTGCGATGAGGGCGGGCCGCTGCGGGGAACGCTGCGCCTGACCGCGCCGGTGGCCTTTTCCCGCCAGCAGCTGGTCCCGGCAATCGCGCCTTTTTTGCATCAGCATCCCCAGCTGCATCTGCAGCTTGAGGTCACCGACCGGCTGGTCTCTCTGGCCAGCGAAGGGTTCGATCTCGCCATCCGCCACTGTCGGCGCGAGGCGCTCCCGGATACCCATGTCGCCTGGCCGCTGTGTCACACCGCGACGCTTACCGTCGCGTCCGCCGACTATATTCGCCGCCATGGCCGCCCGGAAACCCCCGAAGATCTGCGCCACCACCAGTGCCTGACCTATCCCCGTGGGCCACAGCGCCCGCAGTGGACGTTCGCCTCCCGTCAGTCGCCCGATGCTCGGGTGACCATCAACGTGCAGGGGCCATTCGCCACCAATAACAGCGAGTCGCTACGTGATGCGGTGCTGGCGGGGCTTGGGGTGGCGCTGTTGCCGGATTTCAGCGCCCGGGAGGCCATTGGCCGCGGGCTGGTGCAGGAGCTGCTGCCGGCGTGGCAGCCGGTGGAAGTGTTTGCCGACCGGCTGTACGTCATCCGGCCCTATACTCCGCGCGTGTCGCGCGCGGTGGAAACCTTCAGCCGCTACCTGAAAGCGACCTTCAGCGAGACGCGTCCAGCTCCTGCGCCAGCGCCTCGCTAAAGCGGGGCAGCAGATGGCGCTCGCCGCGAAGCAGCTGCGCGAGAGTAACGGTCTTGTCAGCGCAATAGACCCGCTCGCTGCCGAGCTGCGCTTCGAAGGCGTTCGCCGCCTGATGCGCCGCGCTCAGATCGGCGTCAATAAGGATCACCGCATGGGCCAGCACCACGTGGCCGCGGCCTGCCGTCAGCGGCCGCCAGTACTGGGCGGTACCGACAATCTTGCGCGCCTCCGCGCCTTCTCCGCAGGCAAGATTATACCGTCCATCGCAAAAGGAACCGTTTACCGTCCGGGCGTGGCTGGCAACGCCGAAGCGCGCGAGGGTACGCTGCAGCACCGCGCACAGCGAATGATAGATCGGTTCGGCGGCTTCGCCGAGCGGCTGCTGCACCGGCCAGGCGAGGCTAAGGTTGATAATGCCCGGCCCCTGGGGCACCAGACCGCCGCCGGAGCGGCGAAGCCATACCGGCCAGCCGCGCGCGGCAAAATGCGCGCTGACCGCCGGCAGATCCGTAAACTGACGATAGCTCCCCGGCACCACCAATCCCTGCGGCGCCTGCCAGAGCTGGGCGACGGCCTCGCCGGCGCTGGCTTTGGCAAACAGCGGCTGTTCCGCCTGGGTGGGATCCTCGCAAAACTGCAGCGCCAGCGAAGAGGGGGAAAAACGGCGAGGCCAGCAGTCGGCCAGGGTTAACTGAGACATGCATTCTCCTTACCGGAGGGCGCGGGTTACGCCCTCCGCTGGTGGGTCAGTCGACGGGGTGCTTTTTCATCATCAGCGCGGTGAGCGCTGACAGCAGGCATCCTGCGGTCAGATAGAGGGCCACGCTGTGCCACGATCCGCCGGAGAAGGTGACCAGCGCCGCGGCAATAAACGGGGTAAAGCCGCCGCCGACCACGCTCGCCACCTGGTAGCCGACGCCGGCGCCGCTATAGCGATAGCTGGCGCCGAACAGCTCGGTAAACATCGGCTGCTGGACGCAGACCACCATATCATGGGCGATATTGGCCAGCATCAGGGCGAAGAACAGGATCCAGAAAACGGACTGACTCTCCAGCGCCATAAAGAACGGGAAACCGCTCAAAGTGCCGATCAGCGCCCCGGTGATATAGATCCGCCGACGGCCAAAGCGGTCTGCCAGCCAGGCGAAACAGGGGATAGTCAGGCAGCTAAGACCGCCCACCAGCAGGCCAATGTTGAGAAACAGCTCGCGCGGCAGGCCGAGGTTTTGCGTGGAGTAGTTAAGGGCGAAGGCGGTGACGATATACATCGTCAGCAGTTCACACAGCCGCAGGGCGATAATCAGTAAAAACGCTCCCGGATGGCGAAGCAGCGCTTCCACTACCGGTAGCCGCTTTTTCATCTGCGGCGCGTTGTCCTGGCTCTGCTGCGCTTCAAACTCCTGCGATTCCGCCATGCCGTTACGGATCCACAGCGCAATAAGGACCAGCACCACGCTGAACAGGAACGGTACGCGCCAGCCCCAGCTGAGGAACTGCTGGTCGCTGGTCAGGCTGCTAATCAGCGATACCAGCCCGGTAGAGAGCAGGAGGCCGACGCCGTAGCCCACCTGCACCCCGCTGCTGTAAAAGGCTTTTTTCCCCTGTGGGGCATTCTCCACCGAGAGCAGCGCCGCGCCGCCCCATTCGCCGCCGACGGCGAATCCCTGAACCGCTCGCAGGAACACCAGCAGCACCGGCGCCCACCAGCCGATCTGGTTGAACGAGGGGAGCAGGCCGATGCAGGCAGTGGCGATACCCATCATCCAGACGGTCATCATCAGCATCCGTTTCCGCCCGAGGCGATCGCCGAAGTGGCCAAAAATAATTCCGCCGAGCGGGCGAAAAAGAAACCCAACGCCGAAGGTGGCAAAGGCGGCAAGCGTTCCCATCGCCGGGCCGATTTGCGGGAAAAATTCGCGGTTGAACACCAGCGCGGCGGTAATGCCATAGAGAAGAAAATCGTACCAGTCGACCACCGCGCCGGCAAAACTACCCCAGGCCGCCCGCCGGGCCCGATGTAGTGAATCTGGCGCCTCGCCGGGCTGCACGCTTATTGTTGAATCCATACCCTGTCCTGTCAGTCACGTACTTCATTGTTATTGGAATGAGACGCTTTTACCGTTGCGTCTGCTCTGAGACTACCGCGCAGCGGCCGTGGAGGAAAGTAGTTTGCCTGCTAAGCGGGGAAGATGGCGCAAAAAAGAATCGATGGGAAAGGCGGGCGAAATCACACCCTGGACTTAACATTCTGGCAATTTGCCATCCAGCTTATACTTTTAATTAAATCAACGGATAACAAAGATGGACACCTTTTAAGAATCGACGTAAATGGTTTACACTTAACGTGTCTCCCTCTCTGGAATGGTGAGTAAAATGCGTCTACTTCTTGCAGTTTTATTTTGTTCTGTCATGTTGCCTTCTGCTTATGCTGAAAAACTGCCTGCGCCGACAGGAAAACCTGTACTGACCATTTCCGGAAAAATCGGAAATATGAATGTCGGCGACAAGGCCGTTTTTGATCTCGCAATGCTGGAAAAACTGGGGATGAAGACGGTAGAAACCACCACCCCCTGGTACACCGGCAAGGTTCGTTTTGACGGCATTCCCCTTAATAAACTCATGGATTTAGTCGGCGCGAAAGGCACATCGGCCCGCGTGCTGGCGCTGAACGACTACACCACCATTATCCCGATTGATGATTTTTATAAATTCCCGGTCATTATGGCGTTAAAAATGAACGGTCAATATATGCGCATTCGTGATAAAGGCCCGTTATTTATTGTCTACCCTTACGACAGCAGTGCTGAATTACAGAACCAGATCTATTATTCCCGATCGGCCTGGCAAGTTTCAAAGATGATTATAGAATAAGGGTTGGATCTTGAATCGAATACTCACGGCTATTATTTTGTCGTTATTTGTTGTCACCGGATATATTACTTATCTGGTGCATGAGCGACAAAGTGAGTTGCAAAAATTTACCCGCTATACGGACTCGTGGTCAATGTCGCAGATGGTATCGGAATATATGCGGCTGGAGTCTCGTCTGGCGGGAATGGCGATTGGGGCCGAAGGGGCGGACCACGATGAGGTGCGCCTGCGTCTTGAGATCATGATGAGCCAGATCGAGCTTCTGCAGGAGGGCGATCTGGGTAAATTTATCAATAAAAGCGAGCAGCGGAAGACGGTGGTTGCGACGCTGATTCGTAATCTTCATCTGCTCGATAAACAAGTTGATACCATGACGCCGGAGCAGGTCAGACAGATCCTGCCGGTGTTAAGCGAGCTGGATGGTCCGCTGACCTCAATGGCCGCCGCCACCCTGACGCAAGATATCAATATCGTTAATATCACCCATGATAAAATCCAGCATCTCTATTATATCTACTCGGTGATCTCCATTCTGCTGATCGCCATGTGTATAACTCTCGGTCTGCTGATGCTCCGACAGAATAATAATCTGCGTCGCGCCCATGTTCGTATGAAAACGCTGGCCAACGATCTGCAGGCCTCGAAAGAGAAGCTGCAGGTGCAGAACCGCCGGCTGCAGTACGATGCCTACCATGATTCGCTGACCGGTATGCCCAACCGTCTCTCTTTCTGGCAGCGGCTGCAGGAGATCGTCAACCAGGTGCGTCCGTATAAGGGATGCGCCGTGGTGATGCTTTTCGACCTCGACAGCTTTAAGGATGTGAACGATACCCTTGGCCATGATGCTGGCGATAAGCTGCTGCAGGATCTGGCCAGTCGCCTCTCTTTTTTCCGCAAAACCTCCGAGACGCTGTATCGCCTTGGCGGTGATGAGTTTGCGATGCTCTCCTACGATCTCACTGAGGAGATGGCCCTTGAGCGGGCCAATGTTATCCGGGAGAAGATCAGCCAGCCCTATCAGATCTACGATGCGCAGATTAATATCGACGCCTGCATTGGGATCGTGATCTCTGACGGTGAAAGTCGTACCGATTATCTGTACAAGTGCGCCGACCTCGCGCTGTATGAGGCGAAAAAAGAGGGTAGCGGCCATGTGCAAATCTTCCGGCCGGGGATGCTGCAGCGCCTGCAGGAGAACAAATCGTTTGAAGACGATCTGCTGCAGGCCCTGGCCCATGACGAATTCAAAGTCTACTATCAGCCGATCGCCGATACCGTCACGCGCGAAATCTACGGCTATGAAGCGCTGGTTCGCTGGTTCCATCCGGTGCGTGGCGCCGTGCCGCCGACGGTGTTTATTCCGGTGGCAGAGAAAATCGGTCTTATTAATGCCCTTGGCGAATGGGTGCTGAAAACCGCCTGTGCCGAAGCGGCCAGCTGGGCGACGCCGCTGAAGGTCTCGGTCAACGTTTCACCAATTCAGTTGATGAATACATCGCTGACCGACACCATTATCGAGGTGCTGCATCAGACCGGCCTCGATCCGCGACGTCTTGATCTGGAGATCACCGAGTCGGACGTATTCAATGAGAACACCCGTTCGCTGGAAATTCTCAGCCAGCTGCGCGAGCTGGGCATTCAGATCTCCATCGATGACTTTGGTACCGGCTATTCTTCCCTGTCCCGTTTAAGCTACTTCCCGTTCGATAAAATTAAAATCGACCGCTCGTTTGTCATCAATATTCCGGAACAAAAAGACGATCTGGATATCGTCCGCCTGATTATCAGCATGGGAAAGAGCCTGCATATGCGCATTGTGGCGGAAGGTGTAGAGACCGAAGAGCAGTTGGCTTCGCTGCAGGCGCTGGGCTGTGACCTGGTTCAGGGATATTTAATCGGCAAACCGAGTCCGCTGCGCTAACAAATTTTTAACGCGTTTATTTTTATTCTCCCGGGCGATTTCAGGATCCTGAAATCGCCTTTTTTATTTTCTCTTAGCGCTAATCCCTGCGAGGTATAAAAAGGAGTAGGCGTAAAATTCCACAACAAAATAATATCCTTAACGTTTAAAAGGGGTATATGATATGCATCATATAGGCTATTTCTGAACGTCGCGTTTGAGACGGTAAAGTGAGGCACAATCATGCAGCGAATCATTATTCCCACCCATTACGTTCACACCCGCAGCACGCCGCTGTGGACCAAAGAGACCGCCCCGGCCTCTATCTGGCGCCGCCATCTGGATGCCGGCACCCGGCAGGGCGTCTACCCTCGTCTCTCGGTGATGCAGGGGGCGATCCGCTATCTCGGCTATGCCGATGAAACCAGCCCCGAGCCCGTTGAAACCCTGACTATTGAAGCCGGCCAGTTTGGCGTCTTTCCGCCGGAGAAGTGGCACTGTATTGAGGCCCTCTCAGAGGACACGGTTTTTAATGTCGACTTTTATGTTGATCCAAAAATTCTCATCGAGGGATAACAAGAGATGACCAGTGAAAATAAAGGTTATACCTTAGCGCTAGAGAATGGCCGACTTCACCAGAAGCAGGAAAAAATATTTCTTAAACCAATGGTGTTGTATATTCCACAGCAGGCGGTGGAGGCCGTTAATGACCTGCTGAGCAAGTTGCCGGACGACAGGGAAGAGGGGGAGTTTCTGTTGACGGTCACCAATAATAATAACGGCGTCTCGGTTGATAAAACCTTTTCCTCGCTGGCGGCGCTGCGCGACCCACTCACCGCGGCTGATGCGGTGAAGGATCTGATCAATATCGTTCGCGGCTACGAGTCCGATGAAGAGACCAACGTCTGCGGCTGGTAAGCCCGCTATCCCGCAGTCGGATGGCCGCCGTCGCCCGACGCCATCTGGCTGAGCAGCCACTCCCGCAGAGCGATAATATCCGCCCGCTGCGCTACCGCTTCGGTAGTGACCAGGTAGTAGCGGGCGCCAGGCAATGCGTTGCTGAACGGCGCGGACAATACGCCGCGCTGCAGCAGATCCCGCGCCAGCAGTTCGCTGGCGATCACCACTCCCTGACCGGCCACCGCCGCCTGCAGGGCATGGGTCTCATCGCTAAAGGTTAACCCCGCATCAATATTCAGCGTCGGCGGTCCATAGCGCCGACGCCAGTTCTCCCAGCTAGGCGAATCAGCTGGCACGCGCCGGTTGGCAACGTGAAACAGCGTCACCCGCTGCAGATCTTCAGGCCGGCTGAGGCCCAGAGTCGGGCTGGCGACCACGATAAAGCGATCCTCATACAGCAGCGTGCAGTACAGGTCCGGCTCCGGCTTTTCACGATAGCGAATCGCGGCGTCTACCGTGCCCAGATGCAGATCCACTCGTTCGACGCTGGTGTGTAGCCGCAGGTCGATAGCCGGAAAGCGGGCGGTGAAATCCGCCAGCCGCGGCACCAGCCAGTGGGTGAGAAAATTGGAGGTGGTGGTGACGGTTAAGGATGGCGGCTGACGGGCATGAGCGATCTGGACGACGGCCTGTTCCAGGGCGCTAAAGGCGCGTTGGGTGGCGGCGTAAAGGATCTCGCCATCAGCGGTCAGACTGACGCCCTGCGCGCTGCGTTCGCAGACCCGGCACTCCAGCACCGACTCCAGCAGTTTAATCTGATGGCTGACCGCCGTCGCGCTGACGCCGAGCGCCTCGGCGGCCTGTTTAAAACTGCGGTGGCGGGCGACGGCATGAAAAGCGCGTAGCGCCCCCAGCGGCGGCAGACGGGGCGGTCTCATGGCTGAGTTTTTCTCATCTATGGCTGAAAACTATGCGTTTGTGTAAGGCAATATAGTGGCGATAGGCTACGGGCATGTAAAGACAATGACATGAATTAAATTCATGCAGCTTCGCCTGTCAGGAGTCAACTATGCACGTTGTAAGCCGCTACACCGCCGCGGAAGCCGCGGCAACGATCGACCCCCGCGGCCGCGCTATCGCCCTTAGCATGGTCATCGCCGCCGGGGCCTTGCTGTTAATCATGCCCCCGGTTATCGGGGTGACCGGCACGCTGAGTCTGCTGACGGCGCTGATTGCGGCCTTTAGCGTCGGGTGGGGATTCACACGCGGACAATCCTGGCTTTATCGCTCACCCCTGGCGGCGACGCGCTGGGCCTTTCTGCTGTCAGCGGCCGGCTGGCTGCTGGCGCTGGTGGCCTGGTATGGCGGGCAGGACTGGCCGGCACTGCTGCCGGGCGTGGCGTGCGGTGGGGCGGGAGCGGCTGTCGCCTGGCGCATTGCGGCGGGTAGGACGGCGCTGCCGGGGATGCGGGTCAGCGGCGCCACGGTGCTGAGCGTAGCTATCGCCATCGCGGCGACGCTGCTGACCTGGCATACTGCGGGGGGAGGACGCCATGGCGTCTGCTTTGCCTTCGCCGTGCTGCTTGACTGGGCGCTGCTCGGCGCGCTGATGGTGCGGATCCGCCAGCAGGAGAGTGCGGCCTGATACCAGACGCGGTCTGGTCCAGGATCGGCGAATCAAGCGAGACAGGGTAAGTTGTCCCGCCCGGCGTTAAATATCTTCTACACTGTTACAGGCATCACATTCCTGTGCGGTCGGCACTCCTGCCGGCCGCCGTCGGCGTTCAGCCCAGGCACGGCCTGCAGGCTGGTTATCCTGAAAGAGGAGTCTGTAATATGGCATTTGTCACCACCCAAGACGGCGTCAACATTTACTTTAAAGACTGGGGTCCAAAGGAAGCTCAGCCGATTGTCTTTCATCACGGCTGGCCGTTAAGCGCTGACGACTGGGATAACCAGATGTTATTTTTCCTTGCCGAAGGGTTCCGGGTCATCGCTATCGATCGTCGGGGTCATGGCCGCTCCGATCAGGTTAGCGAGGGGCACGATATGGACCATTACGCGGCGGACGTTTCGGCGGTGGTGGAACATCTGGATCTGCACAATGCGGTCCACGTCGGGCACTCCACTGGCGGCGGCCAGGTCGCCCGCTACGTCGCCCGCTACGGCCAGCCGCAGGGGCGGGTGGCGAAGGCGGTGTTAATTAGCGCCGTCCCGCCGCTAATGGTGAAAACCGAGCAGAATCCGGGCGGGACGCCGATCGAGGTGTTTGACGGTTTCCGCAAAGCGCTGGCGGCGAACCGCGCCCAGTTCTATCTCGACGTCGCCTCTGGCCCGTTCTATGGCTTCAATCGTGATGGAGCAGAGATATCCCAGGGGACGATCCAGAACTGGTGGCGACAGGGGATGATCGGCAGCGCTAAAGCCCATTATGAAGGCATTAAGGCGTTTTCAGAGACCGACCAGACGGAAGACCTTAAGTCGATCACTTTGCCGGTGCTGGTGATGCAGGGAGATGACGACCAGGTGGTGCCCTATAAAAATGCGGCCATCCTGCAGGACAAGCTGCTGCCGAAAAGCCAGCTGAAAATTTATCCTGGCTTCCCGCACGGGATGCATACCTCCCACGCCGATACTATCAACGCCGATCTGCTGGCGTTTATCCGCGCCTGATCTGCCCTATTTGCCGGGCAGAGTGCCGTTAATGGCATTCCGCCAGCGCCCTGGGCGCCAGTCGCCTGGGGCGCGCCGGTTGACGTGCAGAGGAAATCTGCTTAACTCATGGGGTACCTGACGACTATTTTCCCCTCGCAGGATAAAACGCCGGGTTTCTCTGCGGAAACCCGGCGGAATTCTGCGCAAGAGACAAGTGAGAGACAATGAAATTAGCCGGACTTCATCCCGACGAGCAGCGTCGCCTGCAATCGCTACGCTCTTCCGGGCTGTTGAATAGCGGAAAAGAAGAACGCTTCGATCGCCTGACCAGGCTTGCCCGTTCGCTGTATAACCTGCCGGTGGCGTCCATCAGTCTGGTGGGGGAAGATCTCCTGCATATCAAGTCCTGTGCCGGTCTCGATGTGGACACGGTGCCGAGAGATATTTCATTTTGCGCCCATACCATTCTGCAAACCGACCCGCTTATCGTCAACGACATGCAGCAGGACGAGCGCTTTCACGATAACCCGCTGGTCATTGAGGCGCCGTTTATCCGCTTTTACGCCGGGTATCCGGTGCAACTGCCGGATGGCGCGACCGTCGGGTCGTTCTGCCTGATGGATCACCAGCCGCGATCGTTTTCCGCCCATGAAATGCAGATCTTAAGCGATCTGGCGGCGATCGTGGAGGATGAGTTCAAGGTGCTGGATGCGGCAACCTCGGATGAGCTGACGGGACTGTTTAATCGCCGGGGGTTCCTCACCCTGGCAGAGTATGCCCTGCTGACGGCCCAGCGCCGCCATGAGCCGGTGAGCCTGGCGTTTGTCGACCTCGATCGCTTCAAGCACATCAATGATACCTGGGGGCATGAAGAGGGCGATCGCGCGCTGATCGCCATCGCCGACTTGATGAAAGCGGCCTTCCGCGAGTCCGATATCCTCGCGAGGCAGGGGGGGGACGAATTTATCATTCTGTTCGCCAATACCAGCCGCCACGATGCCGCGACGGCGATGGAGACGCTCAGCCACAACGTGGCGCGTTTCAACCAGCAGGCGGCCAATCCCTGGCAGCTGGCGTTCTCCTGGGGCTGCGTCGAATACGATCCCGCCAGCCATCCCAGTCTCAACGCGCTGGTGGCCACCGCCGACCGCCTGATGTACCAGGCGAAGCAGAAGCAGGGACGCGAGCGCCGTTAATCCTTTGCGGCGGTGGCACTCAACAGGTACTGCTGCGCCTGCTGCCGCTTCTGCGCATAGCTGCTGAGCAGCGCCTGCTGCGATTTCCCTTCGTTATCGTAAAACAGGCCGCCTTCGTCGGCGATAAAGCGATAATGCTGTTCCAGCTGGTTTATCACCCAGTCAATGCGTTGCAGGGTGAGTAAGGTACAGGACTGACCATGCAGGTCGTCTTCAATATCCAGCACATGTGAGCGAAAGGCCTCTACGGCAAACAGCCGGCTCAGCGCGGCAGGGTCCGCCAGCGCCGACTCCCAGCGCGCCGTCAACTGCTGAAAGTGAGCCTGCACCAGCGGGTCAGCGCGCCGGGCGCGAAGCCAGACGAGCTTCCGGCGGTAGCTTTCGACCGCCAGCCGCTTCATCTCGCGATATTGCGCCAGCTGCTGTTCGGCGTCAGGGATCCTGGTCATCAGCCAGCTAAAAAAGAAGCGAGTCTCAAAACGTTCGACAAAGTGGAACAGCGGGTCGGCCAGACCATTGCTGTTGAATTCTCTCAGCGGGTCGAAGGGATACATATAGCCAAAATCGAACAGCCACAGCTGCTCCTGCCGGTCCACCAGCAGATTCCCGCTACAGAGATCCCACTCCATCAGCCCCTGTTCTTCGCAGGCTTCCAGAGTAGTAAATAGCTGGGCGATCAGCGGCGGGGTTAACTGGTGTATCGGCTCGCCATCGATCCAGGGGGAGAGCAGGATGCCGAGGCGATAATCGGCATACAGCGTTGGGACGATGTGGGTGAAGCGCGGCGCGGTGACCGGGTCATCCTTCAGCTGTTGCAATGCCTGCCGACGCTGTACCTCATTTAAAAACGACAGCTGGCCGTTGAGGTTGGCAACGCCGGCGACGGCGCGACGTTTCTTTAAATTGTACTCCTTGCCGGCGATGCGCAGACGATAAACCTCGCCGGTCAGGCCTGAGCCGTATACCTGCACCACATAGGGGGAATCGGGGCCCAGTGCGGCGAGGGTCTCCGGCGGCAGCGGGCAGTGGCTGACGTTGCCGACGATAAGAGGTTCTCCGCTGCGATCGAACGCCTGCTGTTGCTGTTGTCTGAGGTTCATGGTGCCTCCGGGTATAACGTTAGACAGAGTGGATAATCCACGCTATCTCACCCGCAAATGATAGTGAATTCATCCTACTGGCAGGCGCTTTTTCAGGCTGAGCTGGGGTGCGCTCACGGAGGACACGCGGGGCGTAGGAAGGCGGTAGGGAAAGGCAAGCGTCTGGAACGCATACCTGGTGTCGTTGTCAACGAGGTGCTTGCCAGGCTGGATGCGATGCTGAGTTAACGTCAGCGATGCAAAAAAGCAAAAAGCCTGCTCGAAAGCAGGCTTCTTAAATTTGGCGCCTCTGACTGGGATCGCCTTAGCCATTAACTGGCTGATTGGTAAGCTAAACCTAAAATTGGGCTTGTCAAGACCACCAGAATGACCACCTTTTTGTGCATGGGTCATTCTGGTCAAAGAGCCTTGGTATGACATCATGATTGATACGCTTTGACCTGCCCCCAGAGTTAGATACAACCGTCAGTTAGTAAGGTCGGTTTGTTTACCTTCACATTTTCCATTTCGCCACCGTGCTGCAAACTCTGATGGCGTCTGATAATTCAGTGCTGAATGTGGACGACACTCGTTATAATCCTGCCGCCAGTCATTAATGATTTTCCTTGCGTGAACGATATCGCTGAACCAGTGCTCATTCAGGCATTCATCGCGAAATCGTCCGTTAAAGCTCTCAATAAATCCGTTCTGCGTTGGCTTGCCCGGCTGGATTAAGCGCAACTCAACACCATGCTCAAAGGCCCATTGATCCAGTGCACGGCAAGTGAACTCCGGCCCCTGGTCAGTTCTTATCGTCGCCGGATAGCCTCGAAACAGTGCAATGCTGTCCAGAATACGCGAGACCTGAACGCCTGAAATCCCAAAGGCAACAGTGACCGTCAGGCATTCCTTTGTGAAATCATCGACGCAGGTAAGACACTTGATCCTGCGACCGGTGGAAAGTGCGTCCATGACGAAATCCATCGACCAGGTCAGATTGGGCGCCGCCGGACGGAGCAGCGGCAGACGTTCTGTTGCCAGCCCTTTACGACGTCTTCTGCGTTTTACGCCCAGGCCACTGAGGTGATAAAGCCGGTACACGCGCTTATGATTAACATGAAGCCCTTCACGGCGCAGCAACTGCCAAATACGACGGTAGCCAAAACGCCTGCGCTCCAGTACCAGCTCAGTGATGCGCCCTGATAAATGCGCATCAGCAGCCGGACGGTGAGCCTCATAGCGGCAGGTCGACAGGGATAAACCTGTAAGCCTGCAGGCACGACGTTGCGACAGACCGGTCGCATCACACATCAGCATCACGGCTTCCCGCTTCTGGTCTGTCGTCAGTACTTTCGCCCAAGAGCCACCTGAAGCGCCTCTTTATCCAGCATGGCTTCGGCAAGCAGCTTCTTGAGTCTGGCGTTCTCTTCCTCAAGCGACTTCAGGCGCTTAACTTCAGGCACCTCCATACCGCCATACTTCTTACGCCAGGTGTAAAACGTGGCATCGGAAATGGCATGCTTGCGGCAGAGTTCACGGGCGGGTACCCCAGCTTCGGCTTCGCGGAGAATACTGATGATCTGTTCGTCGGAAAAACGCTTCTTCGTGGGGATGTCCTCATGTGGCTTATGAAGACATTACTAACATCGGGGTGTACTAATCAACGGGGAGCAGGTCATGTGGTCGAAACATATATGCTCAACTACTTCCTTAACACAATGCTGAATTGATTGTGCTTCCCGATCATGTATAGACCGATCCAACAGATATAATACCGTCCTTTGATTCTTGTTATCGTTAAGGAGGCTGAGGCAATAAAGTCCTGGCTGGAGGTTCCATGCGGTAAAGATTCTGTGGTGTGGTACCCCGCACAGGGAGACGGATACGTCGGGATGCTGCGTACGGCTCTATGACGCACCTCTGGTTTCCTGGATAACCTGATGTCGCTATATATCGGTTAAGTGTGCGCTTGTTTTCCGTTCGGCAAAATAGTGTGCGGGTGTACTGCCCATGGTTTTTTTGAACATGGTGATAAACGCATTGACCGATTCATACCCCAGATTAGCTGCAACATTCTGAACCGAAACGCCGCTAGCCAGTTCCCGGAGAGCAATTATCAGTTGCAGTTGCTGACGCCAGCGTCCGAACGTCAACCCGGTTTCGCGCAGCATTAAACGCGCGAGAGAACGCTCGCTAAGCGCCAGTCTTTTTGCCCATGTTTTGAATGTGCTTCGGTCGTCAGGTTGACTGACCAGAGCATCGGCCATGGCGCGGATTTTAGGATGCGACGACACAGGGAGGCTCAGTTTCTGCTGAGGCATGGTGGCTAATTCATCAAGTGTTACTCTGGTCAGTCTGGCGAGATGGCTTTCTGGTGGGTATCCGACGCCCTCGTGGGTTAAACGGGCAATGAGTTCTTTGATCAGACCAGAAATGGCCAGAGTGCAGCATCGCTCCGGCAGCGCGGCGGCTCCAGGCTCGATAAAAAGATAGTTGAGATGCGCATTCCAGGTAGCTTTTGCGCTGTGCGGCACTCCCCCGGGGATCCAGACGGCACAATCAGGCGGCACGATCCAGATATCATTTTCGGCGCGACAAATGACCGCTCCATAGAGGGCAATAATCAATTGCCCTTTGCGGTGCGTATGCACAGGCACTTCGGCCGCGTAATCGACAAAATCCAAATGACGCGCGACTGCGGGGCAGGAGGTGGTATCCGGATCGAACAGCGTATTGGCGAGTGGGGGTAACATAGATTGGCAACATTTAGGTATTTTTTGACAGAATAGAGTATTTAAGTGGATATGCAAGCCGGTAATAATTTCCGGCATGAAAAAAATTAACGCGAGTTACTTTCATTTTTTACACACGATATGCCATCGTCTTCGCGGTATGGCTTCTCCTTCACTACTGAATGATGCGAACGCTCTGCTCTATTCGGCGAAGAGTTTTACCGCTGCGATGCTCGCATACTATATTGCATTATCAATTGGTCTGGAGCGGCCTTCCTGGGCAATTATCACCGTATATATTGTTTCCCAAACCTCCGTCGGAGCATCGCTAAGCAGAAGTTTGTATCGTCTGGTGGGAACGGTAATTGGCGCTGGCATGACGGTATTAATTGTACCCACGTTCGTGAATTCCCCCGTATTTTGCAGCGTGATACTGGCAGGCTGGATTACATTCTGCCTCTATTTGTCCTTGCTGGAACGTACGCCCCGGGCCTATGGTTTTGTCCTTGCTGGTTACACTGCGAGTCTGATTGGCTTCCCTGCTGTATCCGATCCTGGCGCGATTTTTGACATCGCTATCACTCGTGTACAGGAAATCATGATCGGTATCTTCTGCGCGACACTTATTCATCGCTATGTATTGCCCGCGCGCATCTCAGGCCAGTTCAACAGTAAATTATCGCAGACGCTGCTCGCGGCGCGACAGCGTATCGCAGAGACTTTAATAGGCAAACCCGATCCTGTTTCCTCGCCGCTGCATATGGCACTGGCATTGCAGTTCCTGCAGGGCATCAGCCATCATATCCCTTATGATTTTGCGTTCTCTGTACCGGTCCGGCAAGCGAGAAAAAGGCTTCATGACAGGCTTGCGCGATTAGTCATTGTTAACTGTGAGTTACGTGACCGTTTAGCGCTGATAGCGAAGATACCTGTCGATGTGCAAATTTTAATGGATGATGTTGAGGTCTGGCTGGCCTGCAAAGATGAAGGAAAATTTAAAAGCGAGGGGGAAGCGCTCAAAAAACGCAGTGAAAAATTACTGCAGCGCTATGTCGTACATGAGTTGACGTTTGTAGAAGCACTGCATGTAAGTTTTATGCGCTACCTGACAGAGGCCATTGTCCTCGTGCAGCAGTGCTATCGTCTTTCGGATGCCATTCATCACGCGAATCAGATGCCTGCGCACTCAGAAATGAATACCGTGAAAGGGTATGTATTCCACCGCGATCCTCTTAGTGCTGCCCGCACCGCATTGGGCGCTTTCACCATCATTTTGAGCGGCTGCATGGTGTGGATTTTCTCGGCATGGCCTGATGGCGGTACGGCAGTATCTATCCTTGGCGTTTGTTGCACACTGTTTGGCAGCTTCGATACGCCTGCCCCGCATATTGTGAAATACATCATTGGTTCCCTCTGGGGAGTTGTGATAAGCCTGATCTACAGCTTCGTTCTCCTACCGCAAGTCAGTGATTTTATCGTGCTGGTAGTGGTTCTAGCTCCGGTATATCTGCTTGCCGGATCGCTCCAGGCAAGGCCGCCCACCACGTTTATGGCGATGGGGATCACACTGACGCTGCCTATTTTGTGCGAGCTGGGTGCTCATTACAGCGGGGATTTTGCCGTGGCGGTGAATACCTCTATCGCATTATTTTCTGCAACTGGCTTTGCGGTATTCAGCATGGGCTTTCTGCAGACTGTGCAGGCAGATGCGGCAATAAAACGCCTGCTTAAATTATGCCAGCGCGATATTAACCGCAGCGTGAAAGGTGTGTTGAATACTGATGAAACTCTCTGGATCAACCTGATGATCGATCGGGCTGCGTTGGTACTGCCGCGTTTGCCGCGCAGCGGACAGTCATCAGAACAGGCATTGAATCATCTTTTGCACACCCTGCGTATAGGCCTGTGTGTAATGCGATTACGCCGATGGGATGCGCATGCAGACAAAGAAATAAAAGAGGTTCTCACTTGTCTTACACACCCGACGGATATTAACACCTTACTTGAACGGATTGTCAGCCTGACTGAGCGTAGCCTGTCCGTAGCAGATGAACTATCGCGGCATCATGTTAATCAACTGGTTGATCTGTACTGCGCATTAAGCACTCAGGAAATGGAGCCTGCCGATGATCAATGATTTCAATATTGAGGGCGTTTTTGTACCCGGTCTACTGTTAATTTCCCTCGTCGCGCTCACCTGTACGCTATTACTCGTGCAGCTTTTCTCGCTAAGCAAGGGTTACCGTCGCTTGCCGTTTCGCCCGATGATCGATTTTTCCATCTTTATTATTACTTTTTACCTGTTGTTGCAGGGACTGACCGAACTGGGGTTTTTAAAATGAAATCGTTATTTTCTCTACTGGGCCGCTATTTGCTGACGCTCAGCGCTGTGGCGGTTGCTACGCTTTTGGCTTTTATTCTCTGGAAACATTATGTGCAAACCCCCTGGACCCGCGATGGTCGGGTTCGTGCGGATGTGGTCCAGATTGCGCCGGATGTCTCTGGACCGGTTCTGAATGTGGCCGTCCGCGATAATCAGTGGGTTAATCGGGGCGATGTTCTCTATTCCATTGACCCGCACTGGTTGAGGTTGGCAGTGGTCAGCGCCCAGGCTGATGTTGAGGCGAAACGTCATGAAATGCTGATGCGCCAGGATGCGGCGAGGCGACGCTCTCAGATTAAAGGGGTGATTTCCAGCGAGGATTTACAACAAACAGCCAGCGCAGCCAGCGTCGCTGCGGCTAATTACCACGGTGCACTGGCTGCGCTGGACCTTGCAGAGCTTAACTTATCGCATGCTATTGTTCGGTCTCCGGTTACGGGCTATGTCACACATTTGCGGCTTCGCCCTGGTGACTATGCCACAGCTGGAGAAACTAAAGTTTCCATCATTGATGCCAATAGTTTTTGGGTGGTTGGCTATTTTGAAGAGACTAAGTTGCAACATATCCGCACGGGAAATACTGCACACATTACGCTGATGGGATTTAAGCCGGTGATCACGGGTCATGTTGAGAGTATCGGACGCGGAATAGATGATAACAATGACGAGACCGGGGGGCTTGGCCTGCCTAATGTCGAGCCAACCTTTAGCTGGGTGCGGCTCGCGCAGCGTATCCCGGTTCGGATTCATATTGACAGATTGCCGGAGGGAGTTGAATTGGTGGCTGGACTGTCTGCGAGTATATCCATCACACCATAATAAAAAGTATGGTTTCTATTGAGGATTTATGCAGAACTTAGGGATTGTCAGCTCTTGAACTATATGCCTGATGAAAACGTATTTCTAGTAGAGTAATTCTAAGGTTTCGGTTATGAAAAACAGAAAAGATTTTGTAAATGACTTAATTATCTGGATAAACAAAAATATAGAGATGCCACTAAAAATTGATGATGTGGCTATCAGGTCCGGATATTCAAAATGGCATTTGCAGAGACTGTTTTTTTCTGAAACAGGGCGGAGCCTGGGAGGTTTTATCAGAGAGAAAAAATTATGTCTTATTTTAGAGGCTGTTATCACAACAAATGAACCTTTGATAAATATCGCGATGCGATTTGGCTTTGACTCTCAGTAATCATTAACCAGGGCATTTCGGAAAAGGTATAATGTCCCACCGCACCGGTATAGAAAAAATGCCGTAAATATTAAAAGCAAGTCTTCTAGGGAGCAGGGTAATTACTCGTATCATAAGGATGATTTTTTAAATCTTTAGTAACTATCTGAATTATGGACGGGTTCATCTAGTAATCATGGCCTTAGTACCTCAGTTATAGATTTGTTGAACGAAATGAAATCACTCATTTATTTCATTGTAAATGAATCTAAGTCTTTCTGCGCAATGTATGTTTTCGTGTTTTTGCATGTGTAATGTATTGGAGAGTAAATTTTGGATTCATTAATTGGAATATAATTACGAACTGGATTGGCCCCTATATTTCCATACACCATTTATCACTTAACCCATTACTGGTCCGACGCCGCAGATATTCACGCGGTGAACGGTACCCCAGCGCACTGTGCGGATGCCATTCGTTATAGTGTTCGAACGCCACCGCAAGGTACCTCGCTGCTGTCAGCCCATCCGGTTTTGGCATGATGCTGATGTAGTCCCGCTTCATCGTTTTTACGAAGCTCTCGGCCATACCGTTACTTTCCGGGCTGCGCACTGCTGTTGTTTTCGGCTCCAGACCCACCATCTTTGCGAACCGGCGTGTTTCGTGAGCCCGATAGGCCGAGCCATTATCTGTCAGCCATTCAACCGGGGTCGGCGGTAGCCGGTTTCCGAAGCGACGCTCCACCGCACCCAGCATCACATCTTGTACCGTCGCGCTGTCGTACCCTCCGGTACTCGCCATCCAGTGCAGCGCTTCACGATCGCAGCAGTCCAGTGCAAAGGTAACCCGCAGTTTCTCTCCATTGTCGCAACGGAACTCGAACCCGTCGGAACACCAACGTCGATTACTTTCTTTTACCGCTACCTTGCCCGTGTGCGCCCGGTTTGATACTGCCAGTGCGGACCTGTGCTCAAGTAATAACGCATGCTGACGCATGATCCGATAGACTCGTTTGGCGTTAATAACTGCGATGCCTTCATTTTCCGACTGTCTGCGCAACAACGCCCATACCCGCCGGTAGCCGTAGGTCGGAACTTCACCGATAACAGCATGGATACGGTTCAGTGCTTCCGTATCGTCGGGCTGACGCTTGCGTCGGCGATCCTGCCAGTCAGCCGGGCGGTGGGTTATCGCATGAAGCTGCGCACGTGAGACCCGCAAACAGCGACTGACGAAGCTTATTCGCCACCCTCAGGTAACAAGGGTACGTGCGCTATCCACTTTTTTTGCCGGCCAATATCTACGGCTTCACGCAGTAACTCAACTTCCATCGTTTTCTTACCCAACATACGCTGAAGCTCTTTGATCTGCTTCATGGCTGCGGCCAGTTCCGACGCGGGAACAACCTGTTCACCGGAAGTGACAGCGGTAAGACTGCCGTCCTGATATTGCTTACGCCAGAGGAACAACTGACTTGCAGCAACACCGTGTTGACGGGCAACCATCGACACAGTCATACCTGGCTCGAAGCTCTGCTGAACGATAGCCATTTTTTCCTGCGGGGTACGTCGTCTGCGGCGCTCAGGGCCTAAAACGTCGATCATCCTCAACTCCATGACTAGTCAAAAACTAGCATTAAGACTATCACTTATTAAGCGAGTCAAAGTGTCTGGATATTCAAGGGGCTAGTCTACGAACTCATGTGTGTATTTAATGGTTGGATAAATTAAGGTTAATCTATTTTGCACGTTTTGGATTCGATCGAACCTATGCAGGTCGGCTAAATCCTCCTTGAATAAGGAGTGGCTTTTATGTATGTGTGGGGTTGTGAGCAATTAAGTACTGTTTTGTTTTTACATTTCTAATGCTTGGTAATTGATGATATGTATTTATAGCCGTAATGCAGAAATATAATATCCCTTGAGGTGACAAGGAAAAAAGAGCCAAAAAAACTAATTATGTCCGTATTACTGATTTTAGAGTCCTTAATACGGACATTTGGGTTTGGTAAAATTCACTTGCGTCAATCCGACATTGATGTGGGGGAACCGCGTACGAGTGCAGTTTTTAACGTATCACCACTGAGCCTGTCGGTAATGCCTTCGTCAGATGCCCATTGTTCGAAAATAGATAGTAGTTTGTACGGTTTACTAATTAATGGACGGATGACTTCATTGTTTTTAAAGGCCAGCCAGAAAAAACGAGATAGTGGTGTTGATATTCGCGTTGCAGATAATGGGGGCACTCTGCTATTGGTTATGATTTCAATGACTTTATCAAGTTCAGCATGTCGAATAACAAACCAGGCATCCCGAGGTAAAATATGAGCCGGGAAATACTCTTTCCCCAGGTAATTATTTATCCTCTTTGAGAATATCTCTTTATGTACATATGGTGAAATGTTTTTAGGGAGTTGCATAATTTTTTGTGTTATTCTTTCTTCCCATGTCATTTTATCGAATAGTTGAAATGGTTCTCCTTGTAAGCTAACTGTTATGCCATGATTAAAATCAATAGCTCCTGTTACAGGCAATGGTATTTTAAGAGATTGGGAAAGTAATTTTTGTACTAGAACATATTCATATCCAATCAATAGAGTGTCAATCACTCTCTCTGTGGGAATGATATATTTGCCAGTAGTGCTAACAATAAAATTATGTCCTTCAATAAACACTTTTTTGTCAAGAAGGCATAAACGATTTATTGATGACATATCACATGGTCTGAGCCTTACTTTGTAGCTCGATCTCTGTATTTTTCGTAATGTAATTGGCGACTGAAAGTAAATAGAGAGATGAATGCTGCCATGTAATGCATGCCTGTAAATATCACTTTTTTTTAATTTCCAGTCCTTTTTTATTTATCACTTCGACTGCTTCACGGATAGTCAGCCAGTCAGGCGAACTATAGTTTGTATTTGATAGTGTTTGTTTCTTTGACATAGTGGTTTTCCTCTATTTCTATTTTTTAAAAAAATACCATGAATTTTCCAGTGAAATTAATTTCATGGTGCGGGATCTATTACGTTATAATATTTGGATTATATTGATACGGGGGCTTCTTAGCGTTTCAGTCCCCCATATCCGGCCTCATATTTCGCAGTGATTGAAAAGAAGAACAAATATCAGGTTAAACTAATTCAATTCTCAAACATTATTTAAGTTGAATGGAAGACATTACATAAATCTGTCTGCTCCGCCTGATGCTTCAATTGTCTGTCCAGTAACAAACTGATTCCTCCCAGAAAGTAGGAACGTAGCAATTGCAGCAATATCTTCAGGAAGTCCAAAGCGGCCCACAGGCGTTTTCTCTTTACCCAGTAATGCCATTACCTCTTCGTCTGTTCTGTCAGCCAGTTCAGGACGACGATTGCGAACATTCGGTAGCATGTTCTGCGCCCAGTTATCCGTCGCGACAGCACCCACTCCGATCGCATTGACCAGAATGCCATCCGGAGCCACGCTAAGTGCTAAACTACGGGTCAGGTTGTTGATAGCGGCGCTCAGTGCGTGTGAGACGGTAAGTTGCGGATTAGGGTAGATACCGCCAATGGATGAGATATTGACAATACGCCCCCAGTTTCGTCTCTGCATCCCGGGGATGATTACCTTACAAAAACGTCGCATGGCGGAGAATTTGGTCTCAGTCATTATCTGCCAGTCTTCTTCCGAAGTGGTTAACAGCGTGCCCGCATGGGCTCTTCCGGCATTGTTCACCAGTAAATCAATACGCTGAAAAACTTTTTCCGCTTGTTCAACCACTAAAGAAGGTAGTTTGGGATCAGTCACATCCCCGGCAATAGGCAGCACCGAAACACCGTATTTCTCTGAAATTTTTTTCGCAGCAAGAATCAGCTCAGGTTCTCGTCTGGCCACCATGACTAAATGCACACCATTCACGGCCAATTCTTCACAAATGCTGAAACCAATTCCGGTATGGGCTCCAGTTACCAGAGCCACTTTTCCAGTCAGTTTTAAATCCATTTGTTGCTCCTCAAGTTAAGCACAGTCAATAACATGAGCAGTATTAGTAACAAATCTCTTTTTCAGGAGCTTGTGCATCAGAATTCAGATGTCTGAAAAAAGCGGTCAAAGAGTTGGGTGTCGCCTTTGCTTATACTCCAGACAATATTGAGTTTAGTGCCAGGAGTGGTCAATGCGTTCGGACAATCACGAGCTTTCTTCTACCAGGATTCTTATGCTGGGAATTATTTGTTGTATTGTTGTGGCTAATATTTATTTTAATCAATCTGTCCTGAATTTAATTGCCGGATCATTTCCCAATGAATGGGGAGCTGTTTCTTTGATCCCCATGGTCACCCAGGTAGGCTATGCGGTGGGCTTATTCTTTCTGATCCCCCTGGGCGATTATATTGAACGTCAGCGGCTTATCCTGCGTCAAGCGCAGGTGCTTTTCCTGGCAATGATCGGCATGATGTTATCCCCAACGGCGACAGTGTTGGTGTTCTTCTCCTTCCTTACCGGGATGGCTGCAACAGTAGCTCAACAGATAGTGCCGCTTGCCGCCTCGCTCTCAAGAACTTCTGCACGAGGTAAAACCGTTGGTACGGTGATGAGCGGTGTCCTGGCAGGTATCCTTGCTGGCCGGGCTATCGGAGGCCTTATTGGTCAGTATTTCGGCTGGCGTGGCGTCTTTTTGTCCGGCGCGATCATGACATTGCTGGCTATATTTTTCATCATACGCATTTTGCCTACTCAGTCGTTGTCAACGCCAAAGTTTAACTATCTGGCGGTATTACGTTCATTAGGACTGCTGTGGAAAAACGAGCCGCAGGTGCGTGGTGCAACTCTTACACAAGCAATGCTGTTTGCCTCCTTCAGCGTGCTGTGGACCGTGCTCCCTTTCTGGTTAGCTTATCGCTACGATTACGGTGCAGGGATAACCGGCGCCCTAGCTGCTTTGGGGTTAATCGGTATTCTGTGTGCGCCTCTGGCGGGAAGTTTCAGCGATCGTCAGGGACCATTCCGAATGGTTGTTTTTGGTGTGATACTCATGCTGCTAGCCTGGACTGTTTTTTGGAGATGGAACAGTATTGTGGGTATGGTGGTGGGCATTCTACTACTGGATGCGGGTGAGCAATGTGTACTGATAGCTAATCAGCACACGATTTATTCTTTGCGTCCGGATGCCAGAAACCGTCTTAATACATTATTTATGTGCGTTATGTTTATTGGCGGAGCATGTGGCTCACTGACTGCCACCTGGTTATGGGAGACAACTCATAGCTGGGCGCTGATTTCTTCAGCAGGGGGCGGACTCGTGATCATGGGGATGTTGATAGCCGTAAAACGTAAATATTCAGGCCCCTATTCGGGCACATAGCGCAATAGCACTTCTTACATCCGTCGCATTGTCTGAGTCATCAACATCATGTAAAGCGTCCTGTATCAATTGTTTAGCAGCCCATTTTTCCCCGGCTTCAGCCTGCAATGTCGCCAATGAATAAGCAATACGGAGGGCCCAGCCATGAGCCTGTTGCTGACGCGCTTTGTCCAGGGCCTTCTCCAACAGCAGGCGTTGCTTCTGAGGAGGTAATTGAGTGGCAGAAAGACGCATCAGCTCAGGCGTGCACCAGTTTTCATGATCCTGGTGGGTGGCTCTCAGCGATAACCCGGTATCAATTTCTGACAACAAGGGGGAATATTGCCAATCTAATCCCATCGCCCGCAACGAGCTAAACAGTGTAGTTTGACTAACATCGGTATGACTGAACTGTTTGGCCCAAACAAGAAACAGCTCGCCGTATGTCTTCCAGAAATATAAATCATGCCTTTTTGCCAGATGAATAAGCCAGTTTGCGGCCTTTATAACCCAACGCGGATTACGATCCAGTGCTGCTGTCATACAAGCGCCTTCAGCCAGTGCACAGCAAAGAGAACAGACATGCTGCAAACGAGCGGCTTTTTTAACACCGCGCCATGCCATCTGTTTCGCGGCCTTATACTCACCCTGTAACCAGAGTAAACGAGACAGAAAGGCCTGACCGGCGCTCTCTTGATCAAGACCAAAACGGAAAGAGTGGCTTAATTCACCATGTTCATACCAATCAAGAGATTGCTGGAGATAATCACGCCCGACATCATGACGGCCCAAAAAATGCAGGGATACACCGAGAATACGCAGCCCGGTTGCCATCGCCTCCTCGTCGGTAATGGACCGTGCTAGCTCGCACATAGATTGCGCATGCTCAAGCGCTTTATCCAACTCGCCAGTACGCAGATAATACAACCATAATCCGTAATGTGCCTGTAAACGTATTTCTTTGTCGTCGAGCTTTTCTGCAATTGTCAGCGCGGTTTTCCAGGCTGAATGTGTTTCAGGCGTAGGGCCTTTTGCCCAGGTTGACGCCTTACCTGCTACAGCGCTGAGATTCATTCTCTGGCGTAGCGTTAATACTACCTGCGAAGTATTTTCATAAAGCAGAGGATAAATATGGCGCTGACATTCATCGTATAGTGAATATTCAATCCAAAAAGGGGTCATCGCTTGTAATATCTTAAGCCCCTTAGAAGGATCGGCCCCCTCAGTCAACGTTTGCTGTAATACACTCCGCAAATCATTAAGCATATGGCTATAACGTTCACGCCACTGTCCCGTTGGCAGCATAAACCAATCACCTTGGGCCTCTTCTACCAGAACTTTATAATAACCGGCAAAACGGGCCTCAAGAACAGTATATTCACCCTGTTGCCTGAGTTTATCGCATGCGAACTGGCGCATGGTTTCCAGCAGGCGGAAACGGGTCTCTGGTACCTGAGTACTGACCTGAATCAGGGATAAAGCCAGTAATCTTTGCAGATCGTCAACAACCTGCCAGCGATGCTTGTCTTTAATCAGCAGAAGGTCGCTTACTGATTTCACACTGAACATATCGGTATAGATCCCCAGAGAGCAAAATAATCGTTGTTCACGTGTGTTGAGCAACTGATAAGTCCACTCCAGCGCGGTCAGTATTTTCTGATGTCTGGGCTCCAGAGATCTGTGCGTATTGCTCAATAGCTGGAAACGGTCTTCCAGTCGGCTATAGATCTCTTTGACACTCATGACTGGCAGACGGGAGGCCGCAAGTTCAATCGCCAACGGCAAACCGTCAAGATGACGGCATAACTCGCCAATCAAAGACAGTTCGCTGGCTGATGGATGGTAATCATGTCGATTTGCCTGCCCGCGTTCGATAAAGAGGCGGACACTGGAAAAATTCAGTAACTCTTGGGTATCAGCCTCTTCGCTCTCAGGAACTTGTAATGGTGGTAGTAGATATTGTTGCTCGCCGGCAACCTGCAACGCTACCTGGCTGGTCAACAACAGTTTGATATGGGGAGCCAGGTGCAGGAGCAACGTAATCACTGGTTCAAGTTCATTAATTACATGTTCACAGTTATCAATCAGCAGTAAACATCGACGCCGTGCAAGCTGTTGCCGTGAATCGGCATCATTATGAATGGCAGCTAATGGAAGATGGAGCGCTTGTGAAATAACGGATAGCAAGCTGGATGCTTCGGTGATGTGAGCCAGTTCAGCCACACATATTCCATCAGGAAAATGCGTGTGTGTAAGACTGACGACTTCCCATGCCAGACGAGTCTTACCCACGCCCCCTGAGCCTGTAATCGTCACCAGACGGTATTGATCCAATAAGGCGCATAATTCCTGCACAGCTTTATCACGCCCCAGAATCGACGCTAGAAAAGGGGTAATAGCGGGCTCAGGTATTTTTGATTTAGAGAGCGGTTCAGTTGGCGATTTGTTGATATTAAAGCGATAACCACAACCAAATTCAGTAACCAGTAGATGGCGGTCATGTCCCAGTATGCGGCGTATAGCTGAAATTTGTGCCTGAAGATTATTTTCTTCGACGATTTCATTTCCCCACACTTGCGTAAGTAAAGATTCTTTACTTACGGCTTTACCTCTGGCACTCACCAGAACAACCAGAACATCAAAAGCTCTGGCAGAAATTCTTACTGGCTTACCCCGATGTAACAGAATCCTTAGCTGTGGCCAGATTTGCCAGTCAGCAAAGTGAATCTCATCAATTGATATCATAGTGTTGAGATCTTCTGTTTTGAGCATCACGAACTCTCGCTATGGAGTAAGCCATTTCTAACGAAAGCGGTTATCAGAATCAGGCTACATGTTGAATGTGTTGCATCGGAGTATCACTATTCAATACCACTTTTACCGTTAATGATTATAAAGCCAATAGTGCTATGTGGCATAGCTTTGCGATCAAACTGGTGATGAAAACTGAACTTCGACGAACGATCCACGCTGACAATAAGACGACGATTGGCATCCAACGAAGCGATCAAAGGCTAATTATTGCGATGCCGGTCAGCACCACCACTGCACCGGCAATCCGGCGTGCCAGATGATTTTCACGAAAAAGCCAGTACGAAAGAAGGGAGCCGACAATAATGGATGTTTCCCTGAGAGGAGCGACGAGTGCCAGTGGCATGCTCTGCATGGCTGTCAGTACAAGGATGTAGGCAAGGGGAGAGCATACAGCAATGATAAGGATTGGGATGATATCCACACGTACAGCAGTTGGAATGCGATTTCGTCGCCGCATCGCACCAGGGGTAAGAATCAGACTCTGTAGCAGGAGTGTGCTGGCGTAGTAGCGCACTGGATCCAGGTGCAGAGAGATTACCGAATAACCGTCCCAGAGTGTATAGCCAGCGATGGCGGTGCCTGTCGCTGCCCCCCAAAGCATTCCCTGTAGTGGTCGGCTTCCGCTCCTGAACGGATTGCCGGTGACAACGAAAATACCAGCGATAACGATAAAAGCGCCGAGTAAAGCGCCTGGTGAAATCCGTTCTCCCATGAGAAGGGTTGCAAACAGTATCGTCAGAACTGGTCCACTTCCTCGGGCAATCGGATAAACAACACCCAGTTCGGCGCGCTCGTAGCCAGCCTGCAAGATTAGAGAATAAGCGATATGAAGTGCAGACGAGATAACTGCGCCGACAGCGAGTCTCCAGTCGAGTTCCTGTTGTCCCTCAACTATCAGAATGAGGCTGAACGGGACCCACAGCAATGCTGAGGCACAGCTGTACGCCCAGACGAACACAAGAGTGTCTTCCCTCTTGTATTTTGAGGCTATATTCCATACTGCATGAGCTACCGCAGCAGTAAGAATCATTGCTACCGTGCTGAACTGCATCAGGACATATCGGGCAAATCAATACCCGCCCGTTCAGCCCGGCGACTTTGTTCTTTATCCCGCAGAGTGAGAGCAGCGACCAGCGTATCAATAACGACGAGCTGGGCCAGTCGACTCCCGGCAGCGGCCATCTGTGCCGGGAGTGGCATTCCGCCAACAACGAGCGAAACGTTGGCGAGTGTCGCCAGTGGGGTATCGTACTGGTTAGTTATTGCAATAAGCGATGCTCCTGCCGAGGATGCTGCATCAGCGATGGAGAGTGTGGATGATGTGCGCCCTGTTGAACTGACGACGATGATGACATCGCCTGGACCGAGTAGACGAGCAGCAATCATCGCTGATAAATAATCCTGGATACTGACGGTTATCACACCCGCCGTCCGCAAACGAAAGACCGCATCAGCGGCAACCGTCGCAGAGGGACCAGCACCAAATGCAAATACCTGGCGTGCGCTCTGGATTAAATCGACCGCCTCATCAAGTGCGGAGATTTCGATAGCACCGCTGAGCGCAGTCAGTGCGTCTACACCAGCACGAATTGATGTTTCCAGCACTGATGCCAGCGTCGCATCCGCTGTAAGAACTTCAGGCGGGGCAAAGAATTGGGCAGTGCCACGAGCCCGGGCAATCTCTATCTTAAGTTCAGTGAACCCGGTGAACCCGATCGCTCGTGCAGCGCGTATTACTGTCGGCGGTGATACACCAGCACGGGTGGCAACCTGTGCTGCCGTGCTTGTACCGACAAATAAAGGATCGACAAGCAGGAGATCGACAACTTTAGCCTCACTTGCAGCGAGGTCGCCGCTTCGGGCGTGAATGCTGCCAAGCCATTGCTGTAACCGCTGCTCACCCTCTGAAATTCTATTACCATTTTCTTTATTCATATGTAATATATTACATGTCCTTTGGGAAGGGCACAACCACCACGTAATTAGATTCTGTTGCAAGGAGTCCGCATTCATGAACACTGAAATCAATACAGTTGTTGCTGTTTTAGGTCCAGGTGCCATCGGCACAACAGTCGCGGCGGCGTTACACGAAGTCGGCCGCACACCATTGCTGTGTGGACGTACTCCCCGCGATAGCCTGACCTTGCAAGATGGCAACCGCTTTATCACCGTACCCGGTCCGGTACAGACGAATCCGGCACAAATCACTCGCACGGTTGATCTTATCTTTCTGGCAGTCAAGTCCACACAAATCGACGCGGCAGCAGAATGGCTCAGGGCGTTGACTGGCCCGGAGACGGTTATATGCGTGCTCCAGAATGGGGTCGAACAGTTGGACAGGCTCGCTACGTACTCTCTGCCCGGACAGATCGTTCCCGCTGTCGTGTGGTTCCCTGCGCAAGCGCAGTCCGATGGCTCGGTACGCTTGCGTGGTGAGGCGCGCCTCAGCGTGCCAGACGCGCCAGCTTCCCGTGTAGTGGCCGCAGCGCTGCAAGGCACGTGGTGCTCCGTAGATCTGGCCGCGAATTTCAGCTCCCTGGCCTGGCGCAAGCTGATGCAGAATGCGGTGGCTGGACTCATGGCACTCACGCACCGCCGCTCAGGCATGTTTGGCCGTGCTGATATCGCCAGGCTTACGCTGGCTTATCTGCAGGAATGCCTGGCCGTGGCACGTGCAGAGGGCGCTGAACTCGGAGACGAAGTGCCGCAGGAGATCCTCGATAAGTTCCGGGCGGCTCCTGCAGACATGAGCACCTCCATACTCACGGATCGAGAAGCTGGCCGACCGCTTGAATGGGATATCCGCAACGGCGTCATTGCGCGTCGCGGCCGGGTTCACAGCATTCCAACGCCGATCAGCGACATCCTGGTACCGCTTCTTGCGGCTGCGAGCGATGGCCCTGGTTGATCTTAAAGCCGATGATTGCACTCTTACTTCTCTTCTTCGTCGCTCTCGGTGCCGGAGTACTCAGCGGTGTCGTCGGCACTGGCTCGTCGTTAATCATGCTGCCCGTCCTCGTAGCCACGTACGGGCCACGGATTGCTGTGCCTGTTATGGCGATCGCCTCCCTTTTCGGCAACATCGGACGGGTGATTGTCTGGTGGCATGAGATTCGTTGGCGACCGGTGTTTGCCTATTCGTTGGCGGGAGTTCCTGCGGCTGTTCTCGGGGCGCACACGTTACTTACGATTTCTCCTGGCACAGTGGAGGTATTCCTGGCAGCTTTCTTCCTTGCGATGATCCCGCTGCGCCGTCTCATCAGACGATCGAACCTCCACTTGAATCTCTGGCACATGAGTTTGGCCGGGGCGATTGTCGGGTTTATGACCGGATTCGTGCTGTCCACCGGGCCGCTCAGCGTGCCGGTATTTACCGGGTACGGAATGAGTGGAGGCGTATTTTTGGGATCAGAGGCGGCAAGCGCAATCCTGCTCTACGCTGGCAAGCTAGCTACGTTCGGTATATCGGGCGCACTCGCGCAGCCTGTCCTCACACATGGACTTGCCATCGGCATCGCATTGTTCGTCGGTTCGATGATTGCGAAACGTCTCGTCCAGAAACTCCAGACGCATACGTTCGAGCTTCTCATTGATGCCGTTCTCGTCGCTGGGGCAGTAGGGATGATCCTTGCTCTCAAATGAAATGGCACGCCAGGGCTGACGGCGCAAGCGTGTTGTTGCTGTGTAACAGCTTTCTACAGGCAGCGACGGGTCGGGGTGGAGGGGTTGGCAAGCCATCAGAAATGAATAAAGCCGTACCAGGGTATGCTGATACAGCTTTTTGTTATTGGTCATGCAGCTTCGTTGTTTTTATCCCGCCCTGTGTTAAAAGGTGGTACGTATGCGACCCGGCATGTATCGATATAATCTGACCACCACTGCATCATCGCCTTGCGGGCTTCCAGATGCTCAGCCTTATGAATGAAAGCCAGACGCACGGTGTTGCGCTCCTGGTGACTCATCTGGCGTTCCACTGCATCTTGCGACCATAAGCCAGACTCCATCAGGGCACTGCATGCCATTGCCCGAAAGCCATGTCCGCAGATGTCCTGTTTCGTGTCGAATCCCATAAGGCGCAGTGCTTTATTAACCGCGTTTTCGCACATCGGCCTGTACGGGTTATGGTCGCCGGGGAAGACCAGTTCGTAAGCCCCGGATATTTCCTTAATCCGTTTCAGAATAGCTATAGCCTGCTGTGAGAGGGGCACGATATGAGCAGTGCGCATTTTTGCACCGCGCCCTGAATAACGCACACCCACAATGGCTTCGCGTGTGGCGGGTATCGTCCAAATTCTGTTTATGAAATCAATTTCTGACCAGCGTGCAAAGCGCAGCTCACTGGAGCGAATGAACAGATGCAGCGTCAGCAGGACAGCAAGCCGGGTCAGTTCACGGCCCTGATGATATGCTTCAATGTGTTCAATCAATTCTGGCAGCCGCTCCAGCGGCAGGGCGGGATAGTGGTGTCTCATGGGGGGAGCCGTCACGCCATCAAGATTTGCTGCCGGGTTGGTGTCGATAAATCCCTGATGGACCGCATGGCGCATGATGTTACTGAGGTGCTGCCGCGTGCGGGACGCGACTTCCAGCAGGCCCTTTTCCTCAATACCTTTCAGCAGGTCAATGAAATGATGGGGTTTAAGCTCCGTGACGGACAGATGACCAATTACAGGAAAGATATGGTTGTTCATGCTGGCAAGCAGACGGTCAGCGGTGTTCTGCGACCACTTTTTATTGTTTTTATGCCATGCCAGCGCCACTGTTTTAAACACCTTCTCTGGTGTGCAGGCTCTGCGTTCAGAAGCCCTCTGCTGTGCCGGGTTGATGTTCAGCGCCAGCATCTTACGGATACCTTCGCGCTGCTGGCGGGCATCAGACAGGGAGACGGCAGGATAGGCACCCAGTGCAATGCGGGATTCTTTGCCGTTTATACGATATTTAAGATACCAGTGACGTGAGCCGCCTGGTTTGATAAGAAGGTACAGACCGTTAGAATCAGAAACTTTGAAGGGTTTTGCGGATGGTTTTAAGTTGCGGATTTTTGAGTCGTTAAGGGACATTTGGGGGTCACTCCGTCATCGAACTAACCTGACCCCAGATTTGACCACCAATTTTTCCCGATGCGGAGGGTAAAATCAAAATGCACCGGGAAGAGTTTTCACGCTAACCTCTTGAATCAATATCAGATAAGGATTCGCAAAGATGCATGCAAACAGGAAATTGGCTCCTCTGACTGGACTCGAACCAGTGACATACGGATTAACAGTCCGCCGTTCTACCGACTGAACTACAGAGGAATCGTGTGAACGGGGCGCATATTATCGATGACGCCCGGCGCTGTCAAAGCCTGTTTTCAATAAAATGAATCGTTTGCCGAATTATTCTTCACTTTGCGCAAAAAATGGCGATTAGCCTCGCAAACGGCTCAGCTTTCCTCCGATGAAGCCTTCACGCGCGGATATTTCCACAGCCAGCGGCCGCTCACCATGCGGAAATAAAACAGCACGCCGCGCACCGCCCAGTCGAGCACCATCCCTAACCAGACGCCAATCACCCCCATCCCCAGCACGATGCCCAGGGTATAGCCCGCCACCACCCGGCAGCCCCACATGCCGAGCATCGACACCCACATGGTGTAGCGTACGTCACGGGCGCCTTTAAAAGCGCAGGGTAAAGTCCACGACAGCGACCAGATCGGCATAAACAGGGCGTTGAGCCACAGCAGCTGTTTAACCACTTCTTTTACATCTTCTTCATGGGTGTAGAACGAGGCGATAAAGCCGGCGAAGGGGGCGCTGCCCCAGGCGATCAGCGTCAGAATGATCGTCGACAGCCAAAATACGTGCCAGGCCTGGAATTCAGCCTGACCAATCTGCCCTTTTCCCAGCCGCTTGCCGGTAATGATCGTCGAGGCGGAGCCGAGGGCGTTGCCCGGCAGGTTAATTAGCGAGGCCACCGAAAAGGCGATAAAGTTGCCGGCGATAACGTTGGTGCCCATCCCGGCGACAAACATCTGGGTCAGCAGCTTGCCGCCATTGAACAGGACAGATTCGATACTGGCCGGAATGCCGATCCCCATCACCTCCCAGATAATGGCGAAGTTAAAGGGTTTGAAGTAGCCCTTCAGCGACAGCCGCAGCGCCGGATTGAGGCCCACCATCAGCACCCAGATCGTGGCTATCGCGCCAATATAGCGGGCAATGGTCAGCCCAAGCCCGGCGCCGACAAACCCCAGCCCCGGCCAGGAAAAGATGCCGTAGATGAGCACGCTGCTGATTAAGATATTGAGGATGTTCATCCCGCCGTTGATCAGCAGCGGGATTTTGGTGGTGCCGGCGCCGCGCAGCGCCCCGCTGCCGATCAGCGCAATCGCCGCCGCCGGGTAGCTCAGCGCCGTCAGTTCCAGATAGGTCAGCGCCAGGTCCTTGACCTGGGCGGTGGCATCGCCGGCGACAAAATCAATAATCTCCTGGCCAAAGGCATGGATCACCCCCGCCAGCAAAATGGAAAACAGGGTCATAATGGCCAGCGACTGGCGCGCGGCCGCCCTCGCCCGCCGCCGATCGCGCTTGCCGAGGCTAAAGGCCACCACCACCGTGGTGCCCAAATCGATGGCGGCAAAGAAGGACATGATGACCATGTTAAAGCTATCGGCCAGCCCCACCCCGGCCATGGCCTCTTTTCCCAGCCAGCTGACAAGGAAGGTGCTCAACACCCCCATCAGCAGCACACAGGCATTTTCCAGCAGAATGGGCACAGCGAGAGGGCTGATTTCGCGCCAGTACAGCACACGATAACGCTGACGTTTTTTAAACCAGGATGTCCGTTCGACAGCCTGGCGTACGGCGGAGGTGACGTTCAAGAGAGACCTTAGTGAGAGATGTTGAAACAACATTTCAAATGATGATTGAGAAATGGATATCCTGCAAAGTATTTTCCGTAATAATTGTCGGAAATGACAACAAATTGTCGATGGAAGCGGCAGTTGCACCTGAACAGGCGAATTGATGTTTGACAAAAGTTTTTTCGCCGCTAAGATACGACTCCACACGATTCCTCTGTAGTTCAGTCGGTAGAACGGCGGACTGTTAATCCGTATGTCACTGGTTCGAGTCCAGTCAGAGGAGCCAAATTTAAGAAGCCTGCTTTCGAGCAGGCTTTTTGCTTTTCTGTCTACCGCCTTTCTTCCGTGGACAAACACCGCCGGGTCGTTTGTTTCGCTTATCCGGACGCTGACGCTCCCTGGCGGGTAACGCCAGCGTTTATCTCACGATTCCCACGTCATCGACGATTAACGGAACGGCGGCTCGTTGAAGGTGCGCAGCTTACGCGAGTGCATGTGATCTCCCTCGGCGCGCAGCAGGTCAATCGCCCGGATGCCTATCTGCAGATGCTCGGAGATAGCGCCCTCGTAAAAGCGGTTAGCCTGGCCGGGGAGCTTGATTTCACCGTGCAGCGGCTTGTCCGAGACGCAGAGCAGCGTGCCGTAGGGGACGCGGAAGCGATAGCCCTGGGCGGCGATGGTCGCGCTCTCCATATCGATAGCTACCGCCCGGCTGAGATTAAAGCGCAGCGCCGAAGCGGAATAGCGCAGCTCCCAGTTACGGTCGTCGGTGGTGACCACCGTCCCGGTACGCAGCCGCTGCTTAACCTCTTCGCCGGGCATCCCGCTCACCTGCTTGGTGGCGTCGTAGAGGGCGCGCTGCACTTCGGCAATGCTGGGGATCGGAATATCTGGCGGCAGCACCGCATCCAGTACATGATCGTCACGCAGATAGGCGTGGGCCAGCACATAGTCGCCGATGGCCTGGCTTTCGCGCAGGCCGCCGCAGTGGCCGATCATTAACCAGACGTCCGGCCGCAGTACCGCGAGATGATCGCAGATGGTTTTGGCGTTGGCCGGGCCGACGCCAATGTTAATCAGGGTGATCCCTTTGCCGTCGTGGGTGATCAGATGCCAGGCCGGCATCTGGTGCTTCTTCCACGCCAGATCGGAAATGGCCTGTTCCGGCGCTTCGGTCTCGGCGGTGATCCAGATCCCGCCGGCGCAAGAGAGAGCGATATAGGGGCTGTCGGGATCGAGGATCTGGCTGCAGCCCCAGCTGACGAACTCATCCACGTAGCGGGTATAGTTGGTGAACAGCACGTAGGGCTGGAAGTGTTCCGCCGGCGTGCCGGTGTAGTGTCGCAGACGCGCCAGCGAAAAATCGACGCGGCGGGCGTCAAAGTGCGACAGCGGATAGAACTCGGTGGGATGGAACAGGCCATCCGCGGTCTCATCGCCAATTTGTGACAGCTCGGTGGTAGGGAAATAGCGCGTCAGACCGGCGCTCATCGAGCGGTCGAGTGTCAGGGTGGAACCATCGATCACGTAAGGATAGGGGATCTCATGCTGCGACAGCTCGACGCTGATATGCGCGCCATAGTCCTGATACAGCAGGGTCAGCTGTTCCAGCAAATAGTTGCGGAACAGTTTCGGATTCGTAATGGTGGTGGTATAGCAACCGGCATGGGTGAAACGTCCCCAGGCGCGCGTTTTGAGGGCTTTATGATCGGCGCCGTCCCAGGAGACCGACAGCTGCGGATAGACAAAAAGACCTTGCGCGCGGGCTTCGGTATCGGGGAGCGTATTATGGTCGATATAGTCGCCGATGGCTTTGCGTAACGCCGTGACCGAGGCTTCATAGCGTGCTTCCAGCTCGGCAAGCGCTTGTTCCGGGGTCAGACTGGCGGCCTTGATATTCATGATTCGCTCCTTGTTTCAGGTCTGCTGACATTCCCGATAGTATGTCACAGCGGGAAAAGGGCGAAGGAGAATTTATCTGTCAAATGCGACGATACTCAGACCATAACCAGTAAAGGGAGCGGGCTCGTGTTATTTGCCGGCGTTTGTCCAACGCTCGCTGCTATAATGAGTGGCGTTGCGGATCTTCAAAGTTTGCGTCGGATTATTATTCAGACAATAGCGCGCATCGGCCAGCGGAGTGAGTTTATCCCCTTCCCGCAGGCGGAGGCGACAGGCTTCAATCTCTGCGATCATCTCCAGCGCACCGCTCTGAAGCACGACGCGGCAGAGGCTGGCCGAAGCGTTGTCCTGTACTTTTTTTACCCACCACTCCATCTGTTTTTTATCCTCTCATAGCGACATGTGCGTCGATAATTCATGTTTCTTAAAAATCTGACAATAAGATTATCCCCTTGGTTTATGCAGTGTTTAAAAATACGCAACCGATTGTTGATCTGTGCGCTAGGTTTTTTTATGCCGGGGGGCAATGATCTGCCGGGTTTAATTTGCAGGAAGCGATGACTATGCTGAAAAGCAGTCCGTGAGAATAGCCTGTCAGGAAGAGGGCTGATAAGTCCGGCTACGCAATAAATATAAGAGAGAGCGTCATGAAGCATCTATTTCGACACTGGCGAACGTCGGGCGCCGTTATCGGCTCACTGCTGAAAAAAGGGAGCATTGCGGTACTGGCGCTGCTGGTGGTCTTTCTCGCCGGGCGGATCTATGAGTCCCAGCGCGGCCCGGCCCTGCATCGCTGGCATACCTGGAGTGGCAACGAGATGTCGGCCGAAGAGATAGACCAGGCGACCTTTGCCCAGTATCTGGCGCGGGAGAAGACGATTTTCGCCGATCTCCAGCGTGAGGTGACAGAGGCTTTGCCGGAGGAAGATAAAACCCCGGTCAACCGCTTTTATCGTCACAGCCGGGTCTGGCCGGGGCAGTTTAAGCAGGACTGGAACCGTTCTTTTGTGCTGCTGCCGCTGGGCAAGCCGCGCGGCAGCGTGGTGCTCCTCCATGGCCTGACCGATTCGCCCTACAGCGTGCGCTATCTGGCGCAACTCTGGCAGCAGCGGGGTTATGTGGCGGTGGCGCCGCGTTTGCCGGGACACGGCACCGCGCCGGGGGCGTTAACGGCGGTTGACTGGGAGACCTGGCTGGCGGCGACGCGTCTGGCGGTACGCGAAGCGACCCGCCTTGCCGGGGCGGACGTGCCGCTGCATCTGGTCGGCTACTCTAACGGCGGCGCGCTGGCGCTCAAGTATGCCCTCGATAGCCTGGAGGATAGCCACCTGCGTCAGCCGCAGCAGATTATTCTGCTGTCGCCGATGATCGGCGTGACCGCGTTTGCCCGTTTCGCCGGCCTCGCCGGGCTACCGTCCGTCTTCCCGGCGTTCGCCCGCGCGGCCTGGCTGAACGTGGCGCCTGAGTTTAATCCGTTCAAGTACAACTCCTTTCCGGTCAAGGCGGCGAGACAATCGTGGTTATTGAGCCAGGCGCTGCAGCAGCAGATTATCCGCGCGGCCCGGCAGGGCGAGCTGAAAGCGCTGCCGCCGATCCTCACCTTTCAGTCGGTGATGGATTCCACGGTCAGCACCCGCGCGGTGGTGGAGTCCCTGTATCGCTATCTGCCGGATAACGGCAGCGAGCTGGTGGTGTTCGATATTAACCAGGCGGCGGATCTCCGGGTCCTGTTTCGCCCTGCGCTCTATGCGGCGGTGAATACGCTGCTGCCCCCGGCGCCGCGGGCCTATACCACCACGGTGGTGACCAACGCGACGGCGCACACGCTGCAGACTGTCGCCCGGACCACGCTGGCCCAGGAACGGGAAGAGCATCGTTATCCTTTACACCTGGCCTGGCCGGCGGATATGTACTCTTTGTCGCATGTGGCGGTGCCGTTTCCCCTGAGCGACTCGCTGTATGGTCGCGAGCCGGACGAGAAGAACCGCTACGGCATTAGCCTGGGCACCATTTCACTGCGCGGAGAGACCGGGACGCTGAGCGTGGGGCTGGAGACGTTAATGCGCGTCACCTCCAATCCATTCTTTCCATGGATGATGACGCGCGTCGATGAGCGCATCGCCTGCGGCGAACAGGCGGCGGTGGCGGCCTGCCTGAAAGCGCAGGCCAGAGCAGAGGCGTTAAAACAGGATCAGGTGCAGAACGGTACGCAGCAGGATGCCGACGATCGCCGCGGGAGCCACGAAGCGGAACAGGCGGACAAACCGTGAGCTGATGCCAAGAAAAATGCCGATACCGGGAAGATCAAAGGTCTGGATCAGTAGACCTGCCGAGGCGTTGACCTGGCCCACGGTGACTTTGCCCTGCTGGATCAGCTCGGAAATGACGCCAAAGTAGGCGGTGCCCCCGGCAACGCACTTCACCAGCGCCGGCAGCACAAAGTTCTGGGGGATGTGCAGCCAGCTGAGAAGCGGCTTCAGCAGCTGCTGCAGCAGGTCGATAGCCCCGGCGCCCTGCAGCAGCCCGACGATGGTTAACGACAGGATCAGCATTGGCACCGCGCCGAGCGCCAGGCGGATGGCGTCGGAGCCGGCGCTGTTAATCACGGCCAGAATTCCCTGGCTGTTCTGCTCGGCGTTCGGCAGCGCTTCCGCGCGGGGGCTCTCGGCGACCGATAAGCGCCGTCCGGTGACGTGCCAGGCGACGGCGGCCGCGCACAGGCCGCCGACCACCGAGATAACGATCGAGGCCAGCCAGTGCAGACCAAAAGGGGTAAGAGGATAGAAGACGTTGCCTTGCCCCATGGCGAACACCATGGCCAGCGTGGCGGCCATTTGTCGGTCCGAGACGCCGCGTTTATCCATAATCGACAGCGTGGCGAGCGGGGCGGCAAAGCTGACAAAGTTAATCTGGATCAGGGCGAAGGCGCTCATCCCGGTTAAGCCGAAGGGCTTCAGCAGCGGGGCCACCCAGCGAACAATCACATCGAGGATACCGCGGACCTCAAGGTATTTCATGATGATCAGCATGATCACCATGATCGGCAACAGCGTATACAGCGCGACGTCAACGGACGACTTGCCCGCCGCCATAATGATGCTTATGACATCCATTTACTTTTTTTACCACTCGCAGAGCTATTCGTTCGCGTCATCATAATCCCGTGGGGAAGGAAATGATATGCCTTGATCCCTCTCGGGATCCGGCGCCGCACGGGCGCCGGGAGAAGAGGATTACTGGCCGATATTGACCAGCGTCCGACCATGAATATTATTGCTGAGGAAATCTGCGGCATACGCTGGCGCCTGCTCCAGCGTGATTTCTGTGGCCGCCTGCTGGTAGTAGCTCTCCGGCAGAAGCTGGGCCAGACGCTGCCAGACAGCGTCGCGTTCAGCGGTCGGCACCATCACCGAATCCACCCCCTGCAGACGCACATTGCGCAGAATAAACGGCATCACGGTGGTCGGCAGATCGAAGCCCCCGGCCAGACCGCAGGCGGCGACGCAGCCGCGATATTGCGTTTGCGCCAGCACTTTGGCCAACACCGGGCCGCCAACGGTATCCACCGCGCCCGCCCACAGCTGTTTCTCCAGCGGACGGGTCTCCGCGAAGTCGCTGCGCGGCAGGATCGTATCGGCGCCCAGCTGGCGAAGGTAATCGTGTGTCGATTCCCGGCCCGATACGGCCATCACCCGGTAGCCAAGGGCTTTGAGCAACACCACTGCGGTGCTGCCGACCCCGCCGCTGGCGCCGGTGACCAGGATATCCCCGCTGTCAGGGGTGACGCCCGCACTAACGAGAGCATCAACGCATAGCATCGCGGTAAAGCCGGCGGTGCCGATGATCATTGCCTGGCGCGCGCTGAGCGTCTCCGGCAGAGCAACCAGCCAGTCGCCTTTAACGCAGGCTTCGGTGGCCAGGCCACCCCAGTGGTTTTCGCCCACGCCCCAGCCGGTGAGGATCACGGCCTGGCCGGGAACAAAGCGCGGATCGCGGCTTTCTTTCACCTGACCGGCAAAATCAATGCCCGGCACCATCGGAAACTGACGGATAATTTTGCCTTTGCCGGTGATCGCCAGAGCGTCTTTATAATTGAGACTCGACCAGTCGATGGCGACCCGGACGTCGCCTTCGGCAAGAGCGGGCAGGTCGATATCTTTGACGGTGGCGACGGTGCGGTTGTCGATCTGGTCCAGAACTAATGCTTTCATGACAGAGTATTCCTCGTCGGAAGGGGGTTATCGGCGCTAGCGCCGTCCTGTGCAGGTGTTTTTGTTGTCATACTGTGCGCAAAAAAATCCCAGTACTGGTTAAGCGGTGCGGCAGACTGGACCAGCCTGGCGCGCATCACCGCGCCTTCCCAGCCGATCCAGAACACCTGGGCCAGCGCCTGCGGTGAGGCGTCGCTGGCGATGGCCCCGGCTGCCTGCGCTTCGCGCAGGCAGCGCGCCACGCGCGACTCCCATGCCGCCAGGATAGCCATCAACCGTTGGGGAAACGTCTCGGGTAACAACGGGGCTTCCTGCAGCAGGTTGCCCACCAGGCAGCCGCGGCGAAACTGGAATTTTTCCATTCCCTGACCGGCATGACGCACAAAGGCCGCCATCCGTTCCAGCGGCGGCACGGCGTCGTCCAGCAGGAATTTATCTAATTTATGCGCAAAGAAGTCGCCATAGGCGGCAAGCACGGCGAGGCCAAAGGCCTCTTTGCTTTTAAAGCAGTGATAAAACGACCCCTTTGGCACGGCGATATTCTTGATCACCGCATCAATACCCGCCGCGAGATAGCCCGTTTCGGTCAGCACTTCAAGGCCTGAGCGAATCAGCGCCTGACGCGTATCGTCAAACTGGCGATCGACCTTGGGTGGACGGCCGCGGCGGGGCTTCAGGACGGCGGAGGTATCGGGATTCATGATTTAGACCGTGTGGTTTAATTGTTGGTCAGGGTACGCCCAATTTAGGGGTAGGGCAAGCATTGCGCGTAGCGTAAGGCTGGCTGACCAATCATCCTGAACTGGGGGGCGTTAAGAATTATTTATCGCAAATACGTGGTTCGCACTGCCGGCGGGGGCACGAAATATAACTCTGCCGGGTATATTAGACTGGTCATTAATATCCATATTCACAATGCATAATACGAATTAATAATATTGGGAATATAGACAGCGAGGTGCTGGAGCGGTTGAGTGGTTTTGTCCATGTGAAGAGGCCAATTTGCGAAGTCCCCGGTCGACAGTCCCGTGAGGACTTCTCCCCGGAATGCCGGCCGGCGATGATTTGCAGACGATAGCGGATTGACAAACGCGGCTTGATAAAAGACATTGTCACCCCTGATCCGGCACCGCTTGCCACCTCAGTTTAAATATTATCGCCGGCAGACAATGACGTCTGTCTTTAATTATCGGTGACTGGGTAAATAATCTGTTACCGAAACAACACCTGCGAAAAAGGATTAACAGCCTGATGTACAGAATGAATATTACCGTCAGAGGAGGGGATGAATGTCGCTAATTGCTATCGTGCTGGTCTTTATCATGGCCATCGTGGTGACCGTGTTCCTGTCCCATCTTCTGCCCGTTAAAGTGCCGCTACCGCTGATCCAAATCGCCGCGGGCGCCGCGCTGGCCGCCAGTGGCTTTCAGGTCGATTTTGACCCGCATATTTTTTTACTGCTGTTTATCCCGCCGCTGCTGTTCCTCGATGGCTGGCGCATCCCCAAAGACGCTTTTTTCCGCGATATGAAGCCGATTTTATCGCTGGCGATAGGCCTGGTGATGGTGACTATTCTCGGTATTGGCCTGTTTATTCACTGGCTGATCCCGGCTATCACCGTGGCGGCAGGGTTCGCCCTCGCGGCTATTCTGTCGCCTACCGATCCGGTGGCGGTATCGGCAATGACCGCCAGCTCGCCGCTTCCCTCAAGGATGGCGCATATTCTCGAAGGGGAGTCGCTGTTAAACGATGCTTCAGGGCTCGTCGCCTTTAATTTCGCCATCGCCGCGGTGCTGACCGGCAGCTTCTCCCCGGGAGACGCGGTGGTGAAATTTTTCCTGATGGCCTTCGGGGGCATCCTCAGTGGCCTCGTGGTGGTGTGGGTCACCGGCAAATGTAATAACTTTCTGGTTCGGCGCACCCGCGAGGAGCCAGCCATCCAGATCCTGATCAGCCTGCTTATCCCTTTCGCCGCCTACCTGCTGGCCGAGGCGTTCCATGTCTCGGGCATTCTTGCCGCCGTCGCCGCCGGCATTGCGATGCATTATGAGCAGCTGTCGGGGCCCCGGCTTCCGGCGACGCGCATGAAAAGCAGCGCGGTATGGTCCATGCTGCAGACCACCCTCAACGGGATGATCTTTCTGATGCTGGGCGAGCAGCTGCCGCGCATGCTCAGGACGCTGCCGGCGGTAGCCAGCCAGGCCGGCGTCTCTTCGCCCTGGTATCTGCTTCTGTACGCCGTGGCCATCACCCTGGCGCTTGGTCTGATGCGCTTCGCCTGGGTATGGCTGTCGATGAAGCTGACAATTTTTCGCCGCAAACGTCGAGGCAAGGCCATCACCGTCCGTCCACGCTTCAGTATCCTCGCCGTCATGGCGCTGGCGGGAGTGAAGGGCTCTGTGACCCTCGCCGGTATTCTGACGCTGCCGGTGGTGCTGGCAGATGGTTCGCCGTTCCCGGGCCGTGAACTACTGATCTTTCTTTCGATGGCAGTGATCCTGATGTCGCTGGTGGTGGCGGCTATCGGTCTGCCGTTTATGACCCGTTATCTTGCCGATGATCTACCGCATGACACCGGTAAGGACGACATTGGCGCCGTGATGACCGAGGTGGCCATTAACCGTCTTAACGCGCTACTGGACGAGCCGGTGGAGGATCCCAGTGAGCAGGCCCTGCGGGCCGATGCCGGCAATATGCTGCTCGAAACCTATCAGCGGCGGCTTCACTATAACGACAATGACGAGGGGCAGGATGTCGGGCTGGAGCTGGCTAAGCGCGCCAGGCTGGAGAAATATATGCAACGAGAGGTCATTATCGCCCAGCGTCAGGAGCTGTTCCGGCTGCGCCGCGCCCATAACATCAGCGATATCACTTTTTATGAGGTGCTGCGGGAGATAGATCTGAAGGAAGAGAGTTTACGCTAAAGCCGCAATCGCCGGAGGGTGGCCATTCGCCTTCCGGCAGAAGTACCGGCGCTGAAAAGCAAAAAGCCTGCTCGAAAGCAGGCTTTTTTAAATTTGGCTCCTCTGACTGGACTCGAACCAGTGACATACGGATTAACAGTCCGCCGTTCTACCGACTGAACTACAGAGGAATCGTGTGAACGGGGCGCATATTAACGATGCCATCCGGCCTTGTCAAAGCCTGATTCAAAGAATTGCATTCGACTGCTGACAATTTCAGCAATCGCCACCCATGCGCTGTTTTTTTCACCATGTTGCACCGTTGTAGTGCGAAGGTACCCCTAATGGGGCATACCACAATCTGCTTACCGGGCAAATAAAAACCGAATTGCTATCACTATCCCTTATAACACTGCCTGTGGCGGGCGACAGCCGAGGAAATGTAAAGCTGGCAAGCAAATTGCAAAAACCAGTGCAACATACTCCCAGCGTTGACGCTGGCGTTCCTTACAGGAGGCAAAATGAACTTAAGACGACTGAAATATTTTGTGAAAATCGTCGATATCGGCAGTCTGACCCAGGCCGCTGAAGTCTTGCATATCGCCCAACCGGCCCTTAGCCAACAGGTCGCGACCCTGGAAGGTGAAATGGACCAGCAGTTGCTGATACGCACCAAGCGAGGGGTCACGCCAACGGAAGCCGGTAAAATTCTCTACACCCATGCGCGCACTATCCTGCGCCAGTGCGAGCAGGCGCAGCTGGCGGTCAATAACGTCGGCCAGACGCTGCGTGGTCAGGTATCGATCGGCCTGGCGCCGGGCACCGCGGCCTCCGCCATTACCATGCCGTTGCTGCAAACGGTGCGCAATGAGTTGCCCGAGGTGATGGTCTATCTGCAGGAGAGCAGCGGCACAGCGCTGAATGACAAGCTGCTGGCGGGCCAGCTGGATATGGCGGTGCTCTATGAGCGTTCGCCGGTGGCAGGCATCGTCAGCCAGCCGCTGCTGAAAGAAGACCTTTACCTGGTCGGCACCCGCGACTGCCCGGGGCAGAGCGTGGATCTCACGGCGGTGGCGGAGATGAACCTGTTCCTGCCCCGCGATTACAGCGCAGTGCGGGCGCGGGTCACCGAGGCATTCACCCTGCGTCGTCTGTCGGCGAAAATTATCGGCGAGATCGAATCCATTACCACCCTGACCGCGGCCATCGCCAGCGGCATGGGGGCGACGGTGTTACCGGAATCCGCAGCCCGTTCCCTGTGCGGGGCGGCGAACGGCTGGATGGCGCGGATCAGCACGCCTTCAATGAGCCTGTCGCTGTCGCTGAACATGTCGGCTCGCGGCAGTCTGTCGCCGCAGGCGCAGGCGGTGAAAGAGATCCTGCTGTCTCTGGTGAGCCGCCCATCGCTGGAAAACCGTGAACTGCAGCTGGTCAGTTAGGGTATATTCTCTTAAGGAATAAGTTGCTGGTTTTTATTATTTGTTACCTGGGACAACAGACTTTAACAATAGCAGATACGTTAAGTCCATTGGCCCGGAGGAAAGGGTGAACTTCCAGCAGCTGAAAATTATCCGTGAGGCGGCCCGTCAGGATTACAACCTGACGGAAGTCGCGAATATGCTCTATACCTCGCAGTCAGGCGTCAGTCGCCATATCCGGGAACTGGAAGAGGAGCTGGGGATTGAGATCTTTATCCGCCGCGGCAAACGCCTGTTAGGCATGACCGAGCCGGGTAAAGCGCTGTTATCGATTGCCGAGCGGATCCTCAATGAAGCCAGTAACGTTCGGCGGCTGGCGGATCTCTTCACTAACGATGCGTCAGGCGTCTTAACTATCGCCACCACCCATACTCAGGCGCGCTACAGCCTGCCGCCGGTCATTAAAGCTTTCCGCGAGCTGTTCTCAGATGTTCGCGTCGAGCTGGTGCAGGGTACCCCGCAGGAAATCGAAGCGCTGCTGCATAACGGTGGAGCGGATATCGGCATCGCCAGCGAGCGCCTGAGCAACGATCCGACGCTGGCGGCTTTCCCCTGGTTCCGCTGGCATCACAGCCTGCTGGTGCCGAAGGATCATCCTTTGACGCAGGTTTCTCCCCTGACGCTGGAGGCGATCGCCCGCTGGCCGTTAATCACCTACCGCCAGGGGATCACTGGCCGTTCGCGCATAGATGAGGCGTTCAACCGCAAGGGGTTGATGCCGGATATCGTGCTGAGCGCGCAGGATTCCGATGTGATCAAGACCTACGTGGAGCTGGGGCTGGGCGTCGGGCTGGTCGCCGAGCAGTCCGGTGATGCCCGGGAAGCGGACACCTTTACGCGTCTTGATACCCGCCATCTGTTCGATGCCAATACCGTGTGGTTGGGACTGAAGCGGGGCCAGCTGCAGCGGAATTACGTTTGGCGCTTTATCGAATTGTGTAATGCCGGACTGTCGCTGGATGAGATTAAGCGTCAGGCGATGGAGCCGGAAGAGGCCGCAATCGACTATCAGATTTAAGGAAATGCTGGCCAGCGGGTCGGGGAGTGGAAATAACGCTATAATTCACACACGTGAGTCGCGACTGAGGAAGGGAAAATGACGATGCGGCGTGTGAAATTACTCTGTACGGCGCTGATGCTGCTTGCCAGCCACGGCGCGCTGGCCGTCAGCTATCCGCTGCCGCCGGAGGGGAGCCGTTTGGTGGGCAGCGCATTTACCATTGCCGTTCCGGACAATAACACCCAGCCGCTGGAAAGTTTTGCCGCCCAGTACGGCCAGGGGTTAAGCAATATGCTGGAAGCCAACCCCGGGGTCGATGTCTATTTGCCGCACTCCGGTTCGACGCTGACTATTCCGCAACAGCTGATCCTGCCCGACACCGTGCGCGAAGGGATCGTGATCAACGTTGCCGAAATGCGTCTCTATTATTACCCGCCGCTGGGCAATAGCGTCGAAGTCCTGCCAATCGGCATTGGTCAGGCGGGACGCGAAACGCCGCGTAACTGGGTGACGGCAGTAGAGCGTAAGCAGGAAGGCCCCACCTGGGTGCCAACCGCCAATACCCGCCGCGAGTATGCGAAAGAGGGCAAAACGCTGCCGGCGATGGTGCCCCCCGGGCCCGATAATCCGATGGGGCTGTATGCGATCTACATCGGCAGGCTCTACGCCATCCACGGTACCAATGCCAACTTTGGTATCGGGCTGCGCGTCAGCCAGGGATGCATCCGCCTGCGCAATGACGATATTAAATTCCTGTTTGATAACGTGCCGGTTGGGACGCGGGTTCAGCTGATCGATCAGCCGGTGAAGTACAGCGTGGAGCCGGACGGCAGTCACTGGCTGGAGGTGCACGAGCCGCTGTCGCGCAACCGCGCGGAGTTTGAATCCGACAGAAAAGTCCCCTTGCCGATGACCTCGGCGCTGCGCGACTTTACCCAGGGGCCGGGAGTGAGCCCTGCCCAGGTCGAGCAGACCCTGCAGCGCCGCTCCGGCATGCCGGTGAATATCAGCGCCACAGCGGCGCAGGGAAGTTTGTAGCGGGTCGTTTAGTCTGATTAACGGCTATTGTAAGAAGGCTCTTTTGCTGACGATGCATTCAACGTTGTTGGGAATAAGGATCGGGAAACCGATCCTTAACTTATCAACAGTGGCTGTGATGGCGTTTTAATGAGGGCGCCAGGAGATGCTCAGGAGGGGATGATAAAGTCTGCAAATATGCCTATGGACTTAATCTTGTTACTGAGGATTTTTTTTGGGCTGCCATTGTCCATGAAAGCGAAGATCCCCTTTATGATAGCCATTATCCAGAATATAAGACGGATGAGTTCTGCTGAATCCCTATTGTCAAAACACGCCTGACCACAGTCACTACCGCTGAACCCCATCGCCGCTGATAAGCGAATCACGGAGCTGGGATGTCGTTACTTATTGTTGGTAATGGGGACATGCTGCAGCATCAATTCAACGATCCAGTCAATAAAAACGCGCAGCTTGGCGTTGACATGGCGGTTCGGTGGAAACGCCAGGTACAGAGGCATTAGGCTAATCCGCCATTGTGTAAATAATGGAATCAAAGCGCCAACGGCCTGATGCGCTGCCGCCATATAGTTGGGCAGCGCAATCACGCCTAAGCCAACTAACCCAGCTTCGAGGTAAGCATTGCCATCATCCACGGCAAGTACCTAGTTGCCCGTGATTTCAATACGTTCATTCTCACTGCACAGTACCAAAGGATCAATCTTACTGGTGCGTGAGGACAAGAATCCCACTATGCAATGGTCAGTATTTTGCAGCTCGCGCGGGTGTGCGGGAGCGCCAAGGCGTTCCACATAGCTGGGGGCGACGTAGACGCCGATTTGCAAATCGCCGACATGGCGTGCGATTAGGTACTGGTCGGTGATTTGACCTCCGCGCAGAACGCAATCCACGTTGTCGCCGATCAGATCCACTACCCGGTCGCTCACACCCATGTCGATCTGGATATCAGGGTAGCGGGCGTGGAAAGCCGGAAGCGCCGGCACCAGAATAAGGCGGGCCAGCGGACTCGGTACATCCACCCGTAGCCGTCCCCTGGGCGTCATCGCCGCACTGGACAGGCTGTTTTCAGCATCCTCCATGTCTGCTACGCAGCGGCAGACCCAGCGGTTACCGCCGGATCGAAAGTCTGTAGCCATAAGGTTGGGAGCAGCATCGCTGCTTTTCACCTGCGGGGATCACATACGGAACGTTGGACGATACCTACGGTACGATGCTGCTTATACCCGCTGGCGGAGAGATGTCAGAAGCGACGGTGTTGCCGATCTTTTTTGGAACCGCGCATTATTGCCTTACACCCAGGTATGGTCCGGCACGGTTAAACCGCCTTTATTTAAGCCTTTGCGGGAGCGTGGGCTCACGGCCGTTCAGCTTGCCTCATAGCAAGAAAATAGCACCTACACCAGGATAAGATTGCATGCTTGGGGAGCGGAGAGGATCACGGAAAGCAAAAATCCCGCTCAGGTTTCCCTGAGCGGGATTTTTAAATTTGGCTCCTCTGACTGGACTCGAACCAGTGACATACGGATTAACAGTCCGCCGTTCTACCGACTGAACTACAGAGGAATCGTGTGAACGAGGCGCATACTACTGGCCTCGCATTTTTGTGTCAACACTAAAATTAACCTGCTGATTCAAATGGCTAAATTTAGCTCAACACGTTGTTTTAGTGAACAATGCGCCGATCGCCTTCGTCCTGCAGGCCATTCTCACGTCTACGCGCCAGCGGATCCTGGCGGTAAAAGTGGCAAAAACGCTGCCACAGGGCCGGGAAGCGAGGCGCGAACAGTTCAGGCGCACTGAAAAAATATTCCGAGAGGACAGCAAAGCACTCTGCGGGATCGGTGGCGGCATAGGCGTCAATACTGGCGGCGCTTTCGCCTACCAGATCTATCTCATCCTGAATGTTGTTCATCGCGGCGTGGAGATCGTGCTCCCAGCCGGCAACTTCACGCAACGGGATAAGCGGCACGCCGCTGGCCCGGTCGCCGTTCCGCGTATCAAGCTTATGCGCCACTTCATGCACCACAAGGTTAAAGCCTGACGCATCAAAAGAGTCTTGAATATCCAGCCAGTTCAGCACTACAGGACCCTGTTGCCAGCTTTGTCCCGACTGTACCACCCGCTGGTTGTGGACCAGACCAATATCATCCTCCCATTCATCATCGACGATGAAAGGGGCAGGGTAGATCAGCACTTCATGGAAGCCATCCAGCCACTCAATGCCCAGCTCAAGCACCGGCAGACAAAAGAGCATAGCAATGCGCGCCTGATGCAGCGGGGTCAGCTCCAGCCCCTGCAATGCCACCAGCCGCTTTTGCTGTAAAAAACGGGCAGCCATCTGCGTGAGCTTGTGCTGCTCAGTGGACGAAAGATGGGCTAAAACCGGAATGGCAAGCGCTTGCTCCCAGGGCATCTCTGCGTTGCCGGACTCATCATCTGCTTTCCAGGGCCATTTAAACATCATATTGCTCGCAAAGTCGTCACTTGAACACAATTACCGAAACGGGAGCTATTAAAATGCCAAAGATCCTGGCATTATAGCAACCATCACAGCGGAGAGATGCCGGAGCGGCTGAACGGACCGGTCTCGAAAACCGGAGTAGGGGCAACTCTACCGGGGGTTCAAATCCCCCTCTCTCCGCCACTATTCAAACACTTACAGCATTCCCTTTCAGTGACCTGCATCCCGATGAGAAAAATTGAGAAAATCCACTGAGAAAAATTCTAGCGCCGAAGCATGCTCCGACGCCAAAGAATCATCTCATTTTCTTGTTCAAAGTCGGGCTGATTTTAACTTTCCTGTCGTAAACAAGTACCTGTGATTCTGTCTTATGACCACTGAATTTTTGCTTATCCCTGCCAGATCCTTCATAGTCTGAGATCCCTTTAGCCTTTAGATCATGGAAGGTGCAATCAAGTGGCCTACCAAGTTCTTCAGAAGCCGCGTTTCTCGCTTTTCTCCATGCTTCATTAAATCCCTTGTATGAATAACGCTCACCATACATTGTCCTGATAACAGGGCCATCCTGTCCCCATTCCCTGCAAATATCCACAGCCGCACTAAGACGCTCAGTCCAGGCTTTGATCTGTTTAATACCAGTTTTACCTTGCTGTATGAAAATTCCTTTATCAAGAATCTGATTCCAGTTCATTTTAAGAACATCAGATACCCTTGCAGCGCAAAGATACGCAATTTCCATAGCGGCTTTAACTGCAGGTGTCGCATGAGTGAAGATAGCTATGTACTCTTCATCAGTTATGTAGCGGTCGCGCTGGGGTTTAGGAAACTTATCGACACCAACACACGGATTACCTGGTACATAACCACGCTGATAACCCCAGCGGTATACACGAGACATTGAACTATGCTCGTGATTAGCCTGAACACGGCTTTTTTTACCACGTGCATCCATGTAGCGCCGGACGTGTTCAGGTTTAATGGCCTTTGCTTCTGCATCGCCGAAAACCGCTAACAAGTATTTTTCATGTGCCAGGTAATCTTTTTGTGTCCTGGGGGCAAGGTCTGCATAGTCAGCACTATTTAAAAATTTTTTCCACAATTGTTGAAAGGTGAGTAGTTTTTTTCGACCTTCAACGACTTTCTCGTAAGCTAACCAAACCTCCGCTTTAGAAGCGTTTGCTGGGGCTAGATTCTCGGTAGTACCTCCTGGCTTCCAGTAGTAACCGGAAGGGCGGAAAAACACACCCTTCGGCATCCACTCATTACCAGGCGCTCTTTTGCGGCCCATATTATCTCTCTACAGCGTCAAAGTTCATGCCTGGAGTAGGCATATGGCCTGCTGGTGGAAGTATGCGTTGTACGGGATGGTTAATATGAAACCAGGTCGTTTTAATTGCTCCGTCCCGGCGTTCAATAAAAAAGATCCCGTTCTGCGTTAATACCTCTTTCTGCAGTGACTTTTGGGGCGAACCCGTTGCCTCTGTCAGTTCTTCATCAGTCAGGAAGCGATCGCTCATGAGTTGTTCTCCACTAAACCGGCTGCAACCGGTTATCTGCCACTATATGAACAAGACGAACAGCCACCACGCAGTCCGTCATTACACCTTTTACACAGCTGGTGGTCCTCCCTTACCCCTTTAAACTGGTTATAAATTTCCGCTGGTACAATTACCGGCATAGGGACCAACAATCGTTGACTACGTAGTGATGCGATTTCTGCAGTGCGTTCGAGGTACAACGATTTCCAGTCACTTGCTTCAGTCTTATATGCGGCCAAAGCATCCCGCATGCGCCGCCAGCGGCGACGCTTCAGCTTGTTCGTTTTCACTTCACCTCCTGCGGGGCGGCTGCAAGCATATGTGACCAAATTAACCTGCGCGTCTGGCGCATTGCACAATCAGGATCATCCCAAGCGTGGTGCTGGCATCCTGAATTATGCAGCATCATTGCTTCTGTCGGCTCCTTCGGCACCATCACGTAACCATCAGGCACTACCGGCGCTGGCTGCTGTGTTTCTCGCGCTGAATCCCAGATGTACTGAGCCTTTTCTCGAAAATCAGGGTAGCAAAGCGTGATTTGCAAAGCGCATTTGCGTGACCATTCGTCGAAGCTAATGGCATCATGAGTCTTGCTGTCCATTGCGGCCAGCGCCATGCGTGCCAGTTCGATCCGCTCATCCCATGAAACTTTGCAGATAGTGTTGTTATCAGCGAGTTGTTCCAAGCGCTCTCTGGTTATGGTTGATTTGGTCATTGGTTGGCTCCTTCTGCCTGATACTTTTCGAACCAGAACACTACCGGCGCGTTAGTTGGTTGAACCAGGCCGAATGATTCCGCTGTACGGTAGCTTCTCGATGCCCGGCGAGTCACATCAACCTGAGTCGCGATGCGGCTGCGAAAATCCTCAACCGTGCTGCACATTTTGAACAGATTGCAGGGGATACACGCTGGTACCATATTGTCGATGGTGTCGTTTTCAGGTCTGTCCATTGCGTAGCCGTTACTGATATTCCTGCGTACAGCTTCAACGTGATCGGCATGGAATTTATCGCGCAGCTCGCACCCGCAGTAAGCGCAGCGCCCGCCAAATTTCATGCGCAATTCTGCGCGCTGTTTTTTGGTCAGTGCCATCACTCAGCCTCCACCTTGATGCCAGCGGCGGCCAGTACCTCAGCACAGGCGTCAATAGCATTGTTCCAGCAATCTTCTTCGTCTCGGTCCCAGCCGATGTTTTTCTTCGGCAGCTTCACGGCGCGGGACTCCAGCTCGGAGATGCGAGACATCACGCGCCGTGATTTTTCCCTCTCCCGCTCAAGCTCTGCGTCCAGCTCGGCGATGCGTTCGGCATTTTCAGCGCGCTCAACAGCCCAGCGCTGAGTAAGTGAATCAAGCTCGGAATTTTTTCTGTCCAGCTCTACGATGCGCTGACGCGCAGCATCAAGCTCATCCACACACTTTTCTTGCTCTGCGATACTCCGCTTAGCCAAGCGACGCCAGGAATTGATGCGCTTAGCGGCGTGTCTGCATCCCTTCTCCAGCTGATCGATACGGTCTTGCTGCTGGTTGATATGGTCATCCTGGGCGGCGTTGGCTCTCTGCGCCTTCTCCAGCGCCTCTACCAGCTCAGCGCTAGCACCTTTCCATGCGGCCCACATGTCGGTGATGCTCGGGTCCAGGTATTCACTATCAGAAGCCCGGCGATTTTTGAGATAACCCAAAGGCAGCGCCTCAGCACCTTCCAGCCACGCTTCGAATTTCTCTCTCTGCGCCAGTTCGGTGATATCAGTCATGCTGCAAGCTCCTTAATCGGGATCCGATTCATGTGCATGGTGTAGCCAGTACGGGCCTCCAGTGCCGCATACTGCTCCAGCAGGTCAGGGTGATGCGTTGCGCCGTTCTTCAGATCGTTGCGGCTTGCCATGATGCAGAACACGCAGCTCAGGCGCTCGTTACCCAGTGCGTAGGCGTAGTGTGGCTCTTGTCCTGCCCCGCTGATGATTGCGAAAACCGCGTCGGCCTGCAGATCGTGAACCGGTAGCCACTCGTACCAGGTCAGAACGGAATTGGAGTCTGTCTCGTTCTTCCGGAACGCCTGCCGCTTTGCGCGACCTGGCGACTCCTGAGCCCGCAGGCCCAAGCAGTTAACGATGACCTTGAATCCGTTGGCCTTCGCATAGGCTCTAACCTCGCGCTGGATAGGTCCGCGCTTCAGGTCACTGGTGCACTGCCGGGTACTTGCAGAAGGCCAACTCGGAACCTCCGGGCGGTTCAGGAATCGACGCTCTACCATCTCCAGCAGGGTCTTGTGTGCACGGGCGACGATGAACGGTATGCCTGCTGCCTCTGCCTGTTTCTGAGCCAGCTCCAGCGCTCCGGGCCATTCCATCGCGCCAAGGGACGCATGCACGACAACGAGCTGCTTCGGCGGGATGACCTCAAGCAGATTGATGAGCATCGCCTGGCTGTCTTTGCCGCCAGAATGATTCGAGACAAACAGCGCGCCAGCAGTGATTAATGAAGTAATGTCGGGGATCATTTGGCCCCCTCGCGCAGCTGGTTTGCAAAATCGACCATCGCATCATGAAACTCGATTGCCCCTGAGGTTCGCTTCTCGGCTTCTTCGTAGCTGATATTAAGCCTGTCCATAACACAGTCAGTTTCAAGATAGTCAGAGCAGGCATCCAAAGAAGCGGTAATCGCATCAGCCTTAATCCCGGCATAGAAGCTATCGGTAGCGGGGAACGGGTTTTCAGCGTTAACGTCGCGAGATACGTACATGTTGATTTCAGATACGTAATCCAGCGGTACTCCCGCAAACATGCCGTCTTCACCCTCAGAGAAATACTCAACGTGGTTGTCGCTAATATCGGTCAGCAAGCGAAGCATCGTCACGTTCTCCGCAGCCAGCTGCTTAAACGCTTTCGCCAGCGCCATAACCTTTGTCTCTCTGATCGACAGCTCGCCTGCACTCTCCAGGGAGGCGATGAGCTCGTTTACTGCCTGTAGTGTGATAGTCATACAGCCTCCCCAAGTACCCAGCGCAGAGCCGCAGCATAATCGCCAGTGGCGCCGTCGAGGGCTTTTGTGATTTCTTTACGGGTTTTCAAACGTGGCTTTGCCTCACCAAGAATCTGGCGCTGCCGCCGGGCTTTTTCATGGCCGGTTGTGCCAGCAGTTGCCGCTTCGATTTCAGATACCTTCTCCCGCTGCTCTTCGGGTTTAAGCGATGCCAACTGACGCGCCAGGGTAACGGTGACCGTTCCGGACTCCACTGCATCGCGAACAGCCTGGGTGGCATCCAGCAGTGACAGTGTTGCGCGTACGGTCTGGACACTCACGCCAAACATCAGCGCTAAATCGTCCTCGTCGTGCCCACGCTCCAGCGCATCAGCCATTTTCTTTGCTCGGCCCAGCGGAGTATCTGCCTGGCGGATTTCGTTAGCACTTACCATCGCCTGCGCCATGCGAACGGCGGAGCCACGTTTAGCGACTGCTGGAACCAGTATCGGTCCTTTACCCTCTTTCAACAGTCGCTTGTTGGCTTCCAGTGTATGGCGCACACGCTGGCGACCATCGACTACACAAGACAGCCCTGTCTCCGGGTCTTTCCAGACGATAATCGGCTCAAGAACGCCCTGGTCCATGATGTTCAGCACCATTGCCTCGCTGATAGGCAGGTGGATACGCTCATCGTAAAGCGGGTGCGTTTTGTCGGTAACCAAGTGCAGGTTTTCAGGTTCGAACGTCAAAACGTTCGTTTTGCCACTCGCGCCATATACCAGCTTTGAGTCTTTAGCCATCAGAGAGCCTCCACGTTACGGAAGCTGGTGGGGCAAATTGCTTTCAAATCGCGCATAGCCTCTAGAACATGCATATTTGTGCGATTCTTGGTGTGTCGCTCGGTCAGACGATCACACTCTTTCGCCCATGATTTGACCTCTGCGAGAAGGGCGTCACGTTCGGTGCGCGTCTGGCGCAGAGCTACATTCGAAACATCGAGGACGGTAGCCAGTTCCTTGATGATTGCTGCCTGTGCTGGTGGCATAGTTTTGGCTATTTCGTACGCCTGTTTAATAAGTTGATTTGCTGTCTTAGCCATCTTTTGTTCTCCATCTGACGCGCTGCAACGCGTAAATTTAGGGTGCAGCAACCCAACCCATGAGAGTGGGTGAATAGCTGGTTAAAATTTCTTGCTGATGGGGGACCGCCACTGCAATGGCGGTACGTTAGTTCTCCACACAACGGAAAGAGCACTGAAGCACTGGAAACTCACTTGACTAACACAGTGCTTTTTCCTGTTGTGTGCCGGGCTTCCACCGGCTCCCATCTGTTTTTAAAGCCATTCAGATATCGTCTAGGCTGTGCCGTCTACTTCCGGCTGTCACTGCCGTCGAGAGTGCTGGCAGCTCACTGACCTGATAACTCCCAGGATCAACTGGAGTGGTTGTTATCGCTACCAAAGCGCCACTGTCCAGGACATTTAAAAGGACCGTCTCCAAGTGGTAACTCTTCCAGTCCCGCTAAACACTCGTGTAAATGCTTAACGTGAATGGCTGATATCCTCGTCTCTTCCGAGGCGTCACACCTTTTCTCCGCGCTGGTGGGGCGCACGTCGTGCCTGAAACACTTAGCTTGCACATTCTTCCGGAATTCCTGAGAGCGCATGGATAAAGGTAACTCTCTGGCGGCTAACGCTGCATGTGCCATACAGCGGTTGCGAATATTGCCGTTCACAACTGGAAGCGCACTCCTTCAGTTACAAACCGATCCCCACCGGAAAGAAGGGGAATGCGCTTCCATGTTGTGTTCTGTTCATCCTTGTCCATAAGTTGCGTCATGTGCTGACGAGTAGAAGATAATCATAAATTGCGAGTAACGCAATAGATTTGTGCGTAAAACGCAAATTTAGGGCGAAAAAAAAGGCCTCGAATGAGGCCTGGTTTATGATGATGAATGCTATCCATGCCGTTTAAAGGACTGAGACTGGCTTATTAAAACCTTTCCATAGATATAGAATCTGTGTTCATTCTCTTTAGTTATATTCCATTCTCTATAACGAGGGTTATCAGAGATGACTAGCAGTTGGTCTGGTATCATCTGGAGGCGTTTAACATAAACTTTTCCATCAAAACCAAAGACATAAATCCCATCCCCATCGAACTCATTGATAGTTACGTCCACAAAGATTAGGTCGCCAGGCTCAATCGTTGAGGCCATGCTATCACCGCGAACGTTGATGACCTTTACTCCAGATGGAGTCCTGCCACCAAACATTGCCAATGCCTGATCATTGCTGAACTCGATAGCATGAATGACATCTATGACGTCACTACCGTGTATATGTCCTGCCCCGGCGCTTGCGCTCACATCAAGTACCTCGACTCTGTATACATCCACATCCTTTACGGGAGATGCATATTTTTCACTGTTTATATGTACAGTAGTATCATTTTCGTCAGAGGTAAATAGGTCAGGTACACTTACGCTTAAAGCTTGAGCAAGTCGGTTAAGTGTCTGTTCTGAAAACTGCTTTTGTTTACCAGTTTCAAGCCTGGAAATATTGGCAGCATCAACGCCCACAGCTTCTGCAAGCTCTGCGATTTTAATGTTCTTCGCTAAGCGAAGTTGTCGTATGCGAGATCCTATTTTCATTCACTCATTACATGTTGTTTTTGCGTTTCGTGCAAAGCAACTTGCGCAATTCGCTAGCGTGGAATAACATGCGTAATACGCAAAAATAGGAGGCGTTATGCAATCACCATTAAGAAAATTGCGAAAATCGCATGGCATGACCTTATTGCACGTTGCAACCGGGGTACAGGTAGATCCTGCAACGTTGAGCCGCATTGAAAGATGCGAGCAAGTCCCATCTGTCGAACTGGCGGAGAGATTAGCCAAGTTCTTTAGAGGAGAAATAAGCGAATTACACATTTTGTACCCAAGTCGCTATCAGACAGATGACGTACCAAGTGCAAATAATCGTACTGCTTAAACGGTTATTCGATAACTACAAAAGGAAAATCAACATGGTAGAGCCAAACCTCAAAGAAGCCGTCAAAGCGATGTGCAAAGCATATCCAGGTGGGCGCGAAGCAATGGCTGGCGCACTGGGAATGACGGTGACGCAGTTTAACAACAACCTTTACGAGAAAAACGGCTGTCGTTTCTTCGAAGTCAGCGAGCTGGAAGCGATGGAGGACATTTCCAATACGTCGTTACTGGCTGATTACTTCGCTCGCCGCCGTGGTGCTCTGCTGGTGGATGTTCCGCATCTGGAAGAACTGGACCGCGTGGACTTGTTTAGCCGGGCAATGCGTACCTCTGCCGCCAGGGGGCAGGTTGATCAGATTATCGAACAGGCACTTGAAGATGGCGTTATTGAAAGGCACGAGGCCGAAGAAATCATGGTTCATCACCGCCGCCACCTGGCTGCGCGTGAAGAAGAGATCGCGGCAATTATCACGTTGTTTGCACGCAAAAAGAAGTGACGCCAGCGAGTTGCAGCTCCTGGCGTCGTGGCGTGTCGTTATCAGTGGAGATTACTAACGCATGAACAGTTTATCAACACAGTACCGCAGGTCGCAACTTGTGGCGCGTCCGGTTCCTGGTGGAGCAGGGCCGGTGCAGTTCGTGTATGGGGTAAGAGTACCAGGCGGATTCGAACCTGTCTGCTACCAGTTTGCTCAGTGGGTGGTAGGGGACTTTAACGGCCAGGCGGAGAAAGTATGCGAGAGCTCAACCGATGGTTCAGAGATCACTACGGCGTCCCGGTCAGGGTCATACGCTGGGAGCCCCAGACACAGCGCGTTATATACCTGCGCGAAGGGTATAAGCACGAGTGTTTCAGCCCCCTCGAGCAGTTCAGACGAAAATTCAGGCAAATAGAGGGGTCTTATGAGCCTGTTAATGCCATCAAGGCCGATAGTCATCAATCCTGACCTTGCGTATAGCATCGGCCTGAATGAAGCCATTGCGCTGCAGCAGCTTAACTACTGGCTGCAGGAGACTAATTCAGGGCTGGAGCGTGACGGCGTTCGCTGGATCTACAACACAACAGAGCAATGGCTGGAGCAATTCCCGTTCTGGTCTGAATCCACTCTGAAGCGCACATTCACCCGGCTGAAGAGCCTGGGCGTGCTTAAAGTTGAGCAGCTGAACAAGTCCCAGCGCGACATGACGAACTACTACACGATCAACTACGAGAGCGAGCTTTTAGATGAGGTCAAAGTGACCAAATCGAAGAAGTCAAAATGCGCCGTTCCATCAGGTCAAAATGACACGATGGAAGAGGTCATTGTGAAACGCTCCATCAGGTCAAAACGAACCGCTGTCATCAGGTCAAATTGGCACGATGATCTTACAGAGAATACAACAGAGAGTACTACAGAGATTACAGATAAAGACTCTTGTCCGGTTGCGCTGCAACCAGACCAGACCGATCCGGCAGATCTCGTTCTGGATCATTTCAATCGGGTAACCAACTCGACCTATGGCAAGGGGGGACGAACCAAAACGACGTTGGGTTATATCCGGGGACGCCTGGCCGAAGATTACAGCCCTGAAGACCTGATGCTGGTGGTTGACTACCTGAACGCGAAATGGGCTCAGGATCCGAAGATGAGCGACTACCTGCGGCCCAAAACGCTGTTTGCTCCCGAGAACTGCGTCGAGTATTTCGACAAGGCCAAAAAATGGGAAGCAGCCGGGCGCCCAGCCTGGACTGGCGGAAAGTGGGTTAAACAAGACACGGCGTTCAAGTCCAGTTATTCCGACGTGGATTATTCAGTGCCAGCGGGGTTCCGCTCATGAGTAAGCCATTTTTGAAATGGGCTGGTGGAAAGTATACCCAGCTGGCTGACCTGTTCGTGCATATCCCGGCAGGGAAACGCCTGATAGAGCCATTCGTTGGTGGTGGGTCGGTATTCCTGAACAGCGATAAGCACGCAGATTACCTGCTGGCGGACGTTAATCCGGACCTGATTAATCTGTATCAGATGTTAGCGGTGGTGCCGGATGAAGTGGAATTGAAGGCCCGCTGGATGTTCGAGCACATGCGGTCACCAGATGGCTATGAGCTGATCCGTTCCGAGTTCAACGCACAGACGCTGGATGCTACTGAACGCGCAGCTGCATTCCTGTATCTCAACCGGCATTGCTTCAATGGCCTGATGCGCTACAACCAGGCGAACAAGTTCAATGTGGGCTGGGGAGGCTACAAGGCCCCGTATTACCCGATGGATGAGATGAAAGCCTTCGCGGCTATGGCGCATAACTGCGTATTCATGACCGCTGACTATCGCCGGACAATCAGCCTGGCCGGGAAAGGGGATGTAATTTACTGCGATCCGCCTTACGAACCGATGCCGGGAACAACCGGATTCACCGCCTACGCCGCTGGTGGTTTTAGCTGGGAGAACCAGGTAGACCTGGCGAAGCAATGCGTATCAGCCTTTCACCGTGGGGCTCGGGTAGTGATTTCTAACTCATCTGCACCGAAGGTTCTCGACCTGTACCGGGAGCATGGTTTTAACCTGCAATTCATCAATGCGCGCCGTTCGATCTCCTGCAAAAGCAGTACGCGGGAAGCCGCAAAAGACGTTGTAGCGATCCTTTAAGGGGGCTAAATGAAACTGACTTTACCATTTCCACCGAGCGTAAATAGTTACTGGCGCGCCCCGAGCAAGGGACCGCTGAAAGGCAGGCATCTGGTAAGCGAGACAGGGCGCAAGTTCCAGCAGGCAGCGAGAGCGGCGATTATTGAGCAACTACGAGCCGTTCCCCGGCCATCCTCTGATCTGGCTGAGGTTCACATTGTGTTGTATCCGCCGGATCAGCGCCGTCGGGATATTGATAACTACAACAAAGCGCTGTTCGATGCCCTGACCCTAACCGGCGTCTGGGAGGATGACAGTCAGGTTAAGCGCATGCTGGTGGAGTGGGGGAACATCGTGAAGAAAGGGAAAGTAGAAATCACCATCCGTCGTTTTCGTGCAGCTGCCTGACGTGGAGATGATATGAGAGCACTACTAACCCCTGAGATTGCCCCACGCATGGGCGTTGTTCTTCTTCGCCCAGGTGCTGATCTCATGCCGATGTTCAGGAGAGGGCGAGTACTGATTGAGCCTGCACCGGAAAAATACAGTGACTACGCAACCGGCGTCATCCCTCCCGCCACGCAGCCACTGGCAGAAGACCCGGTTTTGAAGCCAGTATTCGAAAACAAAGATGTCATTCTGCGCGCGGGTGGTATCAGCTCGCTGGAGGCCGAGCTGGAGCGTCGTTTTGAATGCCAGTACCCGCACGGTTCGTGGCACAGCGAAAATTTTACGCTGTTCCGGCATGAGCCTGGCAGCATCCGCCTTTGCTGGGCCTGCGATAACCTGGTGCGTGATCAGTACACAGAGACGCTGGCAGGCATTGCGCGTGAAAACCTGGTATCCTGGCTGATAACGGTCATCCGCTCACAACTGGGGTTCAACGAAGACCATCAACTGACGATCCCGGAGTTGTGCTGGTGGCTGGTGATAAACAATTTGGCGCACGTCATCCCTGAATCGCTGGCCCGGAAAGCCTTGAGATTGCCGGAAATACAGCATCAGCCGGTGATGAAGGAGAGCGATATTGTGCCGGAGCCAGCGGCGAGCGAAGTGGTGCAGAAAAAGATTCTCGGTCTTCGCGTAGATCCTGAAACGCCGGAATCATTCATGCTGCGACCAAAGCGCCGCCGCTGGGTCAACGAGAGCTGGACGCGCTGGGTTAAGTCTCAGCCGTGTGTCTGCTGTAACAAACAAGCAGATGATCCCCATCACCTGATAGGCCACGGACAAGGTGGAATAGGAACAAAAGCGCATGACCTGTTTGTGTTGCCGCTTTGCAGAGCGCATCACGACGAGTTGCACGCTGACACCGTGGCATTTGAGGAGAAGCACGGCTCACAGCTGGAGCTGCTGTTTCGATTTCTGGATCGTTCGCTGGCAATCGGCGTACTGGCTTAATTCAGTGGAGATGAGTTAATGCGTGACATGTATGAAGTATTAGACCGTTGGGGCGCGTGGGCTGCTGCTGACGGTAACGGAGTTGACTGGCAACCAATTGCAGCTGGATTTAAGGGACTGCTACCACATGGCAAGAAATCACGTATACAATGTGATGATGATCAAGGAATTATGATTGATGGGTGTGTGGCTCGGTTAAGAAAGTATAAACCTGAGGAGTATGAATTGATTGTGGCTCACTTTGTGATTGGTATCTCTTTGAGAACGATCGCTAGGAAAAGGAGGTATTCTGAGGGGAAAGTAAGGCAAGAGTTGAAAGCAGCGACGGCATTTATTGAAGGAATGATTCTTTCCAGATGATCGATTATTAGAGGCATGAGGACAGGGACCTCATGCCTTTGATTATGCAATCTTAACTGCATCACCGTGAATATTAATTACAGGGGAGTCGGATAAATATCCTTTTACAGTAATATATCCATATCTACTATTTTTTCTTTGAAAAACAGCAGATGAATTACTTCTCTCCAAACTTCTTAAAATATTCTTTAAATTATCAGGTTTTTTATAATTTGAAGGTGTAGATGCACAGTACAGCCCCTTTGCCTTTGAACCATATTTCTTCATCATGTCTTCAGCAGGTAACACAGAATTATAAGTTGTCAATAAGCACTCTGGAGCGTTATTGATAAGTTTATTCCAAGTATCCTCATGGTATCCAGTAACAGAACCGTGATGAGGGATTTTGAATACATTGACTTTATTAGGTTTTGGGCTTAAAGCGCAAGAACATACTGCATCCCACCCACCATTGGTACGAACTTCAAGATCTGAGCCTAACAACATCTCATGTTTTGATGTTTCATCAAAGATTCTTAGTACCACGCTATAGTGATTTGGATTAATGAGAGCAGCCGATTTTTCTGAACTATTTGTGTTGTTTTTGACCTTTATGAGGTTGGCAAAATTTAAATTTGACTCTGTAATATCATTGTCACATGGAGATAATGATACAACTGATATATTATCATTTTTGAAAATAAAGCGATCGGCTATAGCAAATTTCAATCTCCCTTGGGTTTTTAAGTCGTTGAAATGGCGCATTATTTTATTAAATTCAGAGATTTGTGCAAATTCAGCATCTGGATCTGAAATAGCTTTGATATATGCTTCAAATTCTTTTGTGTTTAAAGCTGAACTAATGCAAATATCTGCTTTAGGGCAGGCCTCAATTATTTTACTTAAGCCTTTGATATGGTCATTATGGAAATGACTAATCACTATAATTTTTACATGTTCATTAGGGTCCAATCCTAAATTTTGCAGGTATGCCAATGCCGCAGGTTCTTTATTATCATTGGTACAGGAGTCAACTATCATCCACTGTTTTTCAGTAAGTTGAACTAATACTGACTCACCTTGTCCTCGTCCAAAAACTACTGATTCATTCATTTCTTATCTTTTTGCTACTCTTCGCAGTCTGAACTCGGATACATGTTTTTCACGGCCGAAAATATTTTTTTCCACACCTACATGCCAATAAAAAATAGCATTTTCAACCAGTTTTCTTTGATCGCTTTCACTGAATTCTTTACTAAGGAAAATAATTTCATCAACGAATTCGTGATCTACTATATTGTAGATTCGTGCGGATATTTTTATTCCATTATCTTTGTCATCTTGAACAATTGTATCAATAACTCCATAAGCATCTAAATGCTTTTTAAGAGTGACTGTTTTAGAACTTAAAAAGGAGTTTGCTTTAATTTTTGCTTTTTCGAATCGGCTTTTTAAAGTTAAACCATCATTTTCTGAGGTTGGGGCTGTTGAAATGATATCAGATATAGATGAAGAATAATCAATGCTGGGTGTTGAGACACAAAATATAGCATTTGTTAGATTATAATTGATATCATCTTGACGTTCAGATTCTTTATGATTATTAAAAGATATTGAAAGGCTTTTTGGTGGTTCTAAATCACTGTCGATAAATTTTGTTTCACTAAGTGTTAAGGAACTTAAGCTCATGAGAGAATCCTATTAAATATTGATTCAATAGTTAATATGTCATTATCTGAAGCATTCCTGAATTGACTTTTAATTACTTCCGGTAATAACTTTGTCAACTCGACACTATCAGGCTCTATTGTGCTTCTTAGATTATGATTGAAATTCACGACCAATCCGAATGGGATTTTTTCGAAGTTAAGTTTTGGTAGAAGTGTTAAATTGATTACTTCATCGTATACATTATTTTCTTTTTTATTTGAATTGGCAATTTCTATATCTAAGCGCTTCATTCCAAAGTGATATTTAACTTCATCTTGAAGGATTAGTGATTTGTTTTCTTCTGACCATAATAATTTAGGAACTAATTCATTACCAATTTTATCCCACTTTTCTCTTTCTACAAAACTATATAAGAAATTAGTGTTTAATCCAATCGCGGCGGTAGGGATTGTATTAAGAAGAGAGAAAATCGAGATGATCAAATCTATATAACTTTGCTCAAGACCAACGTTTGCGAGTTTTAACGTTAATCTATTTGGTTCTGCTCTTAGCTCTAACCATCCAAAGTCTACTAATAGTTTGTCGTTATGAAGAGTGACCTTTGCTGCCTCAACATCCTCATCACGCAAAAGATCGAATTGCTTGAACCAGTTTGGTGTGAAGAGATCAGGACTGAGCGGAGCAATCCACACCAAATTAATCGATTGATTTTCAAGCTTATAATGCATTTTTTACGTCCAATGTTCTTATTTAAGGCAAAATTTTGACATAGCTACCGCACGACGCTTAGGCACCGGAGATGAGCAAGTCAAACTTAGATATTTGTAAAATGTAGCAAAATGCTCGTGCGTACGCAAAAACTATCGTAACCTGTTAAGAGTAGTCACTTCGACACACAGCTTAATCATCGGAACCCTGCCTACCGGCGGGGTTTTTGCTTTCGGCGATACGACATGGGTATTCGCGAGATGCATTGCATCAGTCCCCCTGTCACATCGTCGTATTGCAAACAAAAGCAAAAAGCCTCGGTACTCGCCGGGGCTTTGTCGTTTCTGCAATCCGGTAAGGGAACTTGAGTAGAGACGTGCTGCATGACACGTTAAAGCCCATGCGCGAGGGTCTTGAATCAGATTGCAGATATAGCTCAGCAGGCAGAGCACCTCTCTGGTATGCAGGCACTTAAAAGTTACTTTTACGTAGCGCATTTTTTGGTTTTTTATGAAAAAAAAGTGCCTTAACTTGGGAAATCGAGAAATTGACTATGGGATGATCTCACTAGGTTTAACTAAATAGTGAGGGTATTTATGGGTGGCAATGATATAGATCCTGGTTTAGTGGTTGTGGCGTTAGTGATTGCATGCATCTTTATGTTAAGCAAGGTCTTTTTGTAAATTTAACAAATAACTCAATTAAAGCCCATGCAAACACGAGGGCTTTTTCATTTCAGGCCCACGGGAATCATCTTCGATACAGAGCGTTGTTAAACCAGCCCGATGGGCCTGCCCCCTTTTATTCACACAGCACCCCGTTAATCCGGAGGTGAAACTATGGCAAAGCATATGCAAGACAAAGAGAGCATGGCCGGAATCACCTGGCTGGCTCTGCTGATCATTGCTGGTTGGGGCGGCCTTGTCCGATTCCTGATGGATGTGAAGCAGGGCAAAGCAAAATGGAGCTGGATAAATGCTTTTGCGCAGATTGTGGTTTCGGCGTTTACCGGGGTCATTGGTGGGCTCATCAGCATTGAAGGTGGCCTGAGTATTTACATGATACTGGCCACTGCCGGTATCAGTGGCGCTATGGGTTCTGTAGCGCTCACGTATTTCTGGGAACGAATCACCGGAGTAAAAGCACAATGACAGCAGACCAGATTATCGAGGGGATCCTCGGCAAAGAGGGTGGTTATGTCGATCACCCCTCTGATAAAGGCGGGCCAACCCGCTGGGGCATCACCCAAACCACCGCCCGTGCACATGGTTACACCGGTGATATGCGAAACCTGCCCAGGGAAACAGCAAAGCAAATTCTGCTGAGCGATTACTGGACCGGCCCCCGGTTCGACCAGGTGGCAAGTTTATCTACGTTACTGGCAGATGAGCTTTGCGACACTGGCGTGAACATGGGGCCAGCTGTCGCCAGTAAGTTCTTTCAGCGCTGGCTGACGGCAATGAATATGCGCGGGAAGCTTTATCCCGACCTTATCCCGGATGGTGCGATTGGACCCCGAACCATCACCGCGCTTAAGGGATATCTTTCCGCCCGCGGGAAAGAGGGTGAACAGGTTCTGTTGCGTGCGCTGAACTGCAGCCAGGGTGCCAGATACCTCGAACTGGCGGAGGGCCGCGAAGCCAACGAGGATTTTCTCTACGGCTGGGTTAAGGAGCGTGTCCTGTGAAGATGATCATTTTCGCTTTGCTTGTGCTGGTGGCTGTGCTCGTTCTGTTACTTCTGCGCAAATATACCCGGCTGGAGTTCGTAGGGCATGCCAGCTTGCTGCTGAAAACGTGGTCTGTAAAGCTGGGAGCTATCGGCGCGCTGGTTGGTGTATGGGCGCAGTCATTCCCGGATGCTGCGCTGCACGCCTGGGCGATGCTGCCGCCGGATATCAAAAATATCCTGCCGCCAAACATCGTTGCGTTGATTAGCCCTGCGCTGGTGGTGCTGGCTGTGCTATCGCAATACGTACGTCAGCCAGCATTGAAAGAAAAGGCCGACGAACTGAAGGAGCCGCAGCAATGAGCTTCGAAATTATTGCTGGGCTGGTGGTCGTCATCCTGGGCGCTATCGCTGGCGCGTTCGGCATTGGTCATGCTCGTGGGACCAGTAAGGCGGAAGCCAAAGCCGATCAGCAGCGTACCGAAGAGAACGCCGCCGCCACCGTCGCCGTGGCAGAACGTAAGGCGGAAGTAATGAAAGGGGCCAGCGATGTACAGCAGACTGTTAGCCATATGCCTGATGACAGTGTTGATCGGGAGCTGCGCAAAAAGTTTACCCGCCCCGGTAGTCGTTGATACGGCGTGCAACTGGGTTCGCATTATCTACCTGACCGACCACGATATTGACGTGCTGGATATGCAGACCAAGCGCGACATTCTGGCGCACAACAAATCAGTGCTGGTGAACTGCCCGCAACAAACCGACAAGGCTACTAATAACTAATAAAAACTGTTGCATCAACACAGCATGAGCATTATATCAGGGAAGACGACACAGTAAGGAGTGCTGCAAGATGAACTTAATGATGGGTGTATTCGGTTCCAGCAACAGGGGAAAAAGTGAAACGCTAATATTTCTGATAAAACTGTTTGAGCAAAGTGATCGCTATGCATCCTTTATGGCAGCAAAACCCCACCCTGGTGGAGAAAAGGATCTTATAGCTGTATTTGAGCGTGATGGACTTAAGATTGGGATATCCACTTTGGGGGATTTGGGCTCTCAGGTTGAAAAATCTACCAAAGAGTTAGCTGAGATGGGATGCAACGTGATCATCACTGCTACACGAACTCAGAAGAAAACAGTTGTTGCTTTTGAAAAGGTTGCTGAAGAGTTCAGTTTCAAAAAACTGTGGTTTGAAAAAAACAACAATATGAATGATTGTTGCAATAATTGGCCTAGTAAGCAGGAAGGGTTTGAGGCAATAAAAAGAAGCCGCTTTAATCAAAGTAATATGATGGATGCCAGTTTTATATTTAGCTACATCGACGGATTACCAGGTTGATTCGTTGGCAATAAATATCAAATACAAGTAAATACGATGCCTCGCAATAGCGGGGCTTTTTATTACCAGAAGCAGGAGAAGAAAATGTTTACCGTTAAGCAGATTATTAACAACGCCACCTCATTGTATGAGGCAAAAGAAATCACCGTTGCTCGCCCTGGCTCTGAGCAATGGCGTCAGGCTTTTGCTCTTGCTGATGAACTGGATGTTATGGCGCCTGACATCATTGAGCATATCCCGATGTCCTATGAGGACCAAGATATGACGAAACCAGTTGGCGATGAGCATCAACTAACGGTCGAGCGTACTGGAGCAAACCGGGCTGATTGCATTGCCATTATTTGTTCAGGTATTCCTTCACCAGCTTTCCCGGACATTCCTGAGCTTGGTGGTGTTGGCTACCAGTTCCTTTACAAGGGCGATCAGATTTACATCACCAACAGCCACGGCGCGACCATCGAAACAGTTAAGTAAGGCATTACAGGAGCCATTCTGCCGAGTGGCTTCGATAATGCTAATGCTCAAAAACTATGCGATAGTTATATCTCAAATTTTGTGGGGGTAACTATGTCAGAAGAAAAAATCTATGACTACTTAGTCATTGGTGGAGAGCATCATGGCATTGTATATACAGGGCCGCACACGCAGGTTCTAGAAGTGCCAAGCAGTCATCAGCCATTGGCAAGATTCTATGCACGCGATCAGCCAGCTGAATTAACCATTCGTAGTGTAGAACCGCACACAGTCATTGAGCACATAAGAGATGACGGGGCTCATTTCTTCATCGCAACCAATGAAGATATCACGACATGGGACATTGAGGCAGAAATCAGGAAGCATAAGCCTCGGCCCGTCAATTAAATTCATACGAATGTAATATAGCCACCCGCGGGTGGCTTTTTTAATGACCTTACAGGAGCCATTTCGCAGAGTGGTTTCGGTAATGCTTCCCACATCGCATAGAGGTAAGACAGACATGGCAGACATCACTCCAGCAGAACAGATTCGCCTGAACCTGCTTTCAACCCTGAACTACGATACAGCAGCTGCTGCTAAGGCTATTGAGTTCGTTCAGGACAGCCAGCTCAAATATCAGCTGTTCATCCAGCAGTACAGCCGCGTGACAACTGAATCAGAAGTTGTAGCGCGGACCATCAAAGCTGTTCAGGAGTCGACCGAAGCGCTAGCGCTGTTTGATACCAGCGCAGGGCTGGCGAGTTAAGGTATTACAGAGTCACTTTAAGAGGTGGCTCGATAATGCTTTCTCCGGATAAATCCGAAGAGTAATCTGTAACCTCCATAGCAAAAGGAGGCTGTAATGTTAGAAAACTACTACTGGTCTGGCGCCGTTAAAACTGACGATCAAAAAAAACGCTTGATTGCTGTACAAGCTGCACTTGAAATTGCGAAAGCATCAGTATCTGCCAACACTTCAGATAGCAATAATTCAAAAGCATTGTGGGATCTTAAACATGTCGCACAAGAGATAAATGGATTAGCGGATTCTATTCAGGCTGCATTGAAATAGTATAACTGTAGTTGAATCATTCGAGGCCACCCCTGGGTGGCTTTTTTAATGGAGGCAATATGCGCCTGACCGTACTTGACGATGATCCCGGTGAACACATAGTACCGGGCCGTGAACGCATTACAGTATATCTTGATGGTAATGAGGTTAAGCACGCCTTCTCGGCTGATGATGATAAAGGCGAAGTGATTGCCGCTGTGCTTGATAGTCGTGGTCATATCACTGCCGAGAACGGCGAGGTTAAGCGCGAGACTCTGTTCGGTCAGGTGAGGATCGTACGCCCATCCAAGCAATAGGACCAGAGCATGAACAAAGAGCCCCGCATCTACGGCAGCAAATGGGACCGTGAGCGTCTTATCTTCATTCGTGCGCATCCCTTATGCGTCATGTGCCAGGAGCAAGGCAGGGTGACAGCGGCAACGGTGGTTGACCACATCATCCCGCACAAACTGAAAGAGGCTCTGCGCTCTGGTGACAGCCAGGCAATAGCGAAGGCGCAAAAGCTTTTCTGGAGCCGGAAGAACTGGCAAGGGCTGTGTAAGCAGCACCACGACTCAACGAAGCAGCGAATGGAGAAGCGTGGCACCGTGATCGGCTGCGATGAAAACGGGATGCCACTGGACCCGGCTTCTCATTGGTTTAAGTGATAACCATTATCAATATATCTCAAAATTGATTGTCATTTGAAATCATTAGCATTCAAATGATATCGATTCTCATCTGAGGGGGAGGGGTGGGTCAAAAGTTCAGAACCTCGAACCCAAATGACCGCCGCCAGTCCTTTTTGTGCACAACCGCGAAATGAAAAGTTTTTTTCCGGGAGGTTCCGATGGCAGGACGACGCCCGAAACCGACCCACCTCAAAGTGGTTACCGGCAACCCGGGCAAACGCAAACTTAACGACAAAGAACCATCGCCAGCGCGAGAAATACCAAGCCCTCCAGAGCACCTCACTGACTGGGGAAAGGTGGCGTGGGGGAAGCTGACCGTGCTGCTGGATGGCATGGGCATTTTAACCATTGCCGATACGCTGGCGCTCGAACGACTCTGCGATATTTACGCCGACATTCTACAGCTTCGCCTGACTATTGCTGACGAGGGGAGAACTTACACCGTGAAGACAGAGGGCGGGTTTTTGATTAAGGCTAACCCGGCTGTAGCCATGCTGGCCGATGCTGATCGCCGTTTCAAAAGTTACCTGGTTGAATTCGGTCTGACTCCGGCCGCCAGAACGAAGGTGAAAGTGGATGGTGGAGAAAAAGAAGAAGACCCGCTCAACCAGTTCTTCGGTTGATCCCGCCACGCAATACGCGCGGGATGTAGACTCCGGCAAAGAAATCGCCGGGCCTGACATCAGGAATGCCTGTAAGCGACATCTCAAAGATTTGGAATCCTGCCATGCTCGCGGGTTGGTATGGGATGTTGCAGCGGCGCAGCGTGCCATCGACTTTTTTGCAAAAGTACTGAAGCTCAACGGCGGTGAGCATGAGGGCAAACCCTTTAACCTGCTGCCGTGGCAGTGCTTTATTGTAGGTTCGATCTTCGGCTGGAAAAACTCAGACGACTATCGCCGGTACCGCATGGCTTACGTCGAGTCAGGCAAAGGCTCTGGCAAATCCCCACTTGCAGCGGGCATTGCTCTTTACTGTCTGGTTGCCGATAAAGAACCTCGCGCAGAAGTCTACGCAGCGGCGACGAAAAAAGACCAGGCCATGATCCTTTTTCGTGATGCTGTCGCGATGGTGGATC
>NZ_JBPYUI010000013.1:79940-146304 GCF_051858335.1 Klebsiella sp. K47 | reverse complement strand
GCCGTCGCGCCCGCCGACGATTTCGCCCGCCTGAAGCCGGCGATTGTCGCCGCCATTCACCACCATCGCCGTCTTCACCCTTAATTCACGGAGGAATTCATGACCGTTGCCATTACCGATGTCGTCCTGCGCGACGCCCACCAGTCCCTGTTCGCCACCCGTCTGCGTCTCGACGATATGCTGCCCGTTGCCGCTCAGCTGGACGACGTCGGCTACCGCTCGCTGGAGTGCTGGGGCGGCGCCACCTTTGACGCCTGCATCCGCTTCCTCGGCGAGGACCCGTGGGTCCGCCTGCGCGAGCTGAAAAAGGCGATGCCCAAGACCCCGCTGCAGATGCTGCTCCGCGGCCAGAACCTGCTCGGCTACCGCCACTACGCCGACGACGTGGTGGAGCGCTTCGTGGAGCGCGCCGTCAAAAACGGCATGGACGTCTTCCGCGTCTTCGATGCCATGAACGACCCGCGCAACATGCAGGCCGCCCTGCAGGCGGTCCGCCGCCACGGCGCCCACGCCCAGGGTACGCTTTCGTACACCACCAGCCCGGCGCACACCCTGCAGACCTGGCTCGACCTCACCGAACAGCTGCTGGAGACCGGCGTTGACTCCGTCGCCATCAAGGACATGTCCGGCATTCTGACGCCGCATGCCGCCTTTGAGCTGGTCAGCGAAATCAAGAAGCGCTATGACGTCACCCTGCACCTGCACTGCCATGCCACCACCGGGATGGCGGAGATGGCGCTGCTGAAGGCCATTGAAGCCGGGGTCGACGGCGTGGATACGGCGATTTCGTCCATGAGCGCCACCTACGGCCACCCGGCCACCGAGGCGCTGGTCGCCACCCTCGCCGGCACGCCGTACGACACCGGGCTGGATATCCACAGGCTGGAGAGCATCGCCGCGTACTTCCGCGAGGTGCGCAAAAAATACCACGCCTTCGAAGGCCAGCTGAAGGGCACCGACAGCCGTATCCTCGTCGCCCAGGTGCCGGGCGGGATGCTCACCAATCTCGAAGGCCAGCTGAAGCAGCAGAGCGCCGCCCACCGTCTGGATGAAGTGCTGGCGGAAATCCCCCGCGTGCGCGAGGACCTCGGCTTCATCCCGCTGGTGACCCCGACCTCGCAGATTGTCGGCACCCAGGCGGTGCTCAACGTCCTGACCGGCGAGCGCTACAAAACCATTGCGAAGGAGACCGCCGGTATCCTGAAAGGCGAGTACGGTCGCACCCCGGCGCCGGTGAACGCCGCCCTGCAGGCGCGGGTGCTCGACGGCGCCGACGCCGTCACCTGCCGCCCGGCGGATTTACTCAAGCCGGAGCTGGCCGCGCTGGAAGCCGACGTCAGACGCCAGGCGCAGGAGAAGGGCATCACGCTTGCCGAAAACGCCATCGACGACGTGCTCACCGTGGCGCTGTTCCCGCAACCCGGCCTGAAGTTCCTCGAAAACCGCCACAACCCGGCGGCCTTTGAGCCGGTGCCGCAGGCGGAAGCCGCGCAGCCAGTGGCAAAAGCAGAAAAACCTGCCGCCTCCGGCGTCTACACCGTGGAGGTGGAAGGCAAAGCCTTTGTGGTCAAAGTCAGCGACGGCGGTGACGTCAGCCAGCTGACGGCGGCTGCTCCTGCTCCTGCTCCTGCCTCTGCACCCGCCGCTGCCGCCCCGGCCGGCGCCGGTACCCCGGTGACCGCCCCGCTGGCGGGCACTATCTGGAAGGTGCTGGCCAGCGAAGGCCAGACGGTGGCCGCAGGCGAAGTGCTGCTGATTCTGGAAGCCATGAAGATGGAAACCGAAATCCGCGCCGCGCAGGCCGGGACCGTGCGCGGTATCGCGGTGAAAGCCGGCGACGCGGTGGCGGTCGGCGACACCCTGATGACCCTGGCGTAAGGAAAAGGAACGGAAATGGAAAGTCTGAACGCCCTGATTCAGGGCATGGGGCTGATGCACCTCGGCGCCGGCCAGGCCATCATGCTGCTGGTCAGCCTGCTGCTGCTCTGGCTGGCGATTGCGAAGAAGTTCGAGCCGTTACTGCTGCTGCCGATTGGCTTCGGCGGCCTGCTCTCCAATATCCCGGAGGCCGGGCTGGCGCTCACCGCCCTGGAGAGCCTGCTGGCTCACCACGACCCGGCGCAGCTGGCGGTGATTGCCGCGAAGCTCCACTGCGCGCCGGACGTCCACGCCATCAAAGAGGCACTGGCGCTGGCCCTGCCGTCGGTGCAGGGGCAGATGGAGAGCCTCGCGGTGGACATGGGCTACTCCGCCGGGGTGCTGGCCATCTTCTATAAGGTGGCGATTGGCTCGGGCATCGCGCCGCTGGTCATCTTTATGGGCGTCGGGGCGATGACCGATTTCGGCCCGCTGCTGGCCAACCCGCGCACCCTGCTGCTGGGGGCGGCGGCGCAGTTCGGGATCTTCGCCACCGTGCTCGGGGCGCTGACGCTGAACTACTTCGGCATCATCAGCTTCACCCTGCCGCAGGCGGCGGCCATCGGCATCATCGGCGGCGCCGACGGCCCGACGGCGATTTACCTGTCGGGCAAGCTGGCGCCGGAGCTGCTGGGGGCCATCGCGGTGGCGGCCTACTCCTATATGGCGCTGGTGCCGCTGATCCAGCCGCCGATCATGAAGGCGCTGACCACGGATAAGGAGCGGAAAATTCGCATGGTGCAGCTGCGCACGGTAAGTAAGCGGGAGAAGATCCTGTTCCCGGCGGTGCTGTTGCTGCTGGTGGCGCTCCTGCTGCCGGACGCCGCGCCGCTGCTGGGTATGTTCTGCTTCGGCAACCTGATGCGCGAGAGCGGCGTGGTGGAGCGGCTGAGCGATACGGTGCAGAACGCGCTGATCAACATCGTCACCATCTTCCTCGGGCTGTCGGTGGGGGCCAAGCTGGTGGCGGACAAGTTCCTGCAGCCGCAGACGCTGGGGATCCTGGTGCTGGGGGTGATCGCCTTCTGCGTGGGGACCGCAGCCGGGGTGCTGATGGCGAAGCTGATGAACGTGTTCAGCCGGCACAAAATCAACCCGCTGATTGGTTCCGCGGGGGTGTCGGCGGTGCCGATGGCGGCGCGGGTGTCGAACAAGGTGGGTCTGGAAGCGGACGGGCAGAACTTCCTGCTGATGCACGCGATGGGCCCGAACGTGGCGGGGGTGATCGGCTCGGCGATCGCCGCCGGGGTGATGCTCAAGTATGTGCTGGCGATGTAGGCCGGCATCCTTCCCGGAGGTGTGGCTGTCGCCCCACCTCCGGGCTGATTTGATACCCACTCTTGGCATGACGGGGCCGGGCACATGTCTGAAATTTTCTGTTCTGTGCTCCACCTGTCGGCGCCGGGGGCGCAAAACGGGGAGAATAACAATTTAATGTCTATCTACCCAATGTATACCCGAAAAATCACCCACTGGTTTGCCAGGCGATCGTTTCAGAATCGCATCTTCCTGCTGATCTTATTCACCTCGACGATCGTCATGCTGGCGATGTCATGGTATCTGACAGACATTACCGAGGAGCGTCTGCATTATCAGGTCGGGCAACGGGCGCTGATTCAGGCGATGCAGATTTCGGCGATGCCGGAGCTGGTGGAGGCAGTGCAGAAACGCGATCTCGCCAGAATCAAAGCCCTTATCGACCCCATGCGTTCGTTCTCCGACGCCACCTACATCACCGTCGGTGATGCCAGCGGCCAGCGCCTCTATCACGTCAATCCTGATGAAATCGGCAAATCGATGGAAGGCGGCGATAGCGATGAGGCGTTGATAAACGCTAAAAGCTACGTGTCAGTGCGCAAAGGCTCGCTGGGATCGTCGCTGCGCGGTAAATCGCCGATTCAGGACGCAACCGGCAAGGTGATCGGCATTGTGTCGGTAGGCTATACCATTGAGCAACTGGAAAACTGGCTCAGCCTGCAGATAAGTTCGCTGCTGATCCCGATGGCCATCATGTTACTGCTTCTGCTCTTTTGCGCCCGCCGCTTCTCACTGCATATCAAAAAACAGATGCTCAATATGGAACCCCAGCAGCTGTCACAGCTGTTGATCCAGCAAAGCGTGCTGTTTGAATCGGTGTTCGAAGGGCTTATCGCCATCGACTCCGATTATAAAATCACTGCGATTAATCAGACTGCGCGTCGCCTGCTCAATTTGAGTCAGCCGGAACCGACGCTTATCGGCAAACGGATCAGCAGCGTTATCTCGCAGGAGGTCTTCTTCTACGATGCGCCACAGACCAATAAAAAAGACGAGATCGTTACCTTCAATCAGATCAAAGTGATCGCCAGCCGGATGGCGGTGATCTTAAACAATGAGCCACAGGGCTGGGTGATCAGCTTTCGCAGCAAAGACGATATCAACACCCTTAGCCTGCAGCTTAGCCAGGTACAACAGTACGCCGATAACCTGCGCGCCGTACAGCATGAGCATCGCAATCTGATCTCCACTATCGCCGGTCTGCTGTTTCTTAAACGCTATAACCAAGCGCTGGAACTGATCCAACAGCAGTCGGAAAGTCACCAGAAGGTGATCGATTTTATTGCACGCAATTTCCAGGACAACCACCTGGCCGGGCTGTTGATCGGCAAATATTACCGGGCCAAAGAGCTTGGACTTGAGCTGATTTTCGATCCGGCCTGCTTCGTTGATAGATTACCTACCGCCCTTTCGCACAACGAATGGATCTCGATCGTGGGGAATCTACTTGATAACGCCTACAATGCCAGCCTGCGTCAACCGCAGGGTTCAAAACAGATCGAATGCCTGATCAACAGTGATGGCCAGGAGGTGATCATTGAGATCGCCGACCAGGGATGCGGCATTGACGAGGCGCTGCGCGATCGGATCTTCGAGCGCGGCGTCACCAGCAGCGCCAGCAAAGATCATGGTATCGGACTCTGGCTAGTACGCAGCTACGTGGAACAAGCAGGCGGCAGTATCGTCGTCGAAAATAATATTCCTTTTGGCACCATTTTTACGCTTTATATCCCCCTGACCCGAGATGAACATCATGGATAGCATCACTACTCTTATTGTTGAAGACGAACCTATGCTGGCGGAGATCCTGGTGGATAACATTAAACAGTTTCCCCAGTTCGACGTCATTGGTATTGCGGATAAGCTTGAGAGCGCCAGGAAACAGCTCAGACTGTATCAACCGCAGCTGATCCTGCTGGATAATTTTTTACCCGACGGCAAAGGTATCGATCTGATCCGCCATGCAGTCAGTACACATTACAAGGGACGGATTATCTTTATTACTGCGGATAATCACATGGAAACCATCAGCGAAGCGCTGCGTCTTGGGGTGTTTGATTACCTGATTAAGCCGGTGCACTATCAGCGCCTGCAGCACACGCTGGAGCGCTTTGCCCGCTATCGTAGCTCGCTGCGCTCCAGTGAACAGGCCAGCCAGCTCCATGTCGACGCGCTGTTTAATATTCAGGCCCGGGAACAAACGGAACCCGCCAGCGCACCACTGCGCGGGATCGATGAAAGCACCTTTCAGCGCGTGCTCCAGCTGTTTGCCGACCCGACGGTGGTGCATACCGCCGACTCGCTGGCCCGTATCCTCGGCAGCAGCAAAACCACCGCTCGCCGTTATCTGGAACAAGGAGTGAAGAACGACTTTCTGGAAGCGGAAATCAGCTACGGCAAGGTTGGCCGACCTGAGCGTATCTATCACGGCAAGCAGACCTATCCTGAGCAGAGATAAAACGCTTACGCCAGGGTGTAGCTGACCACCAGCTGCCCCTTCTTCATCTTAATCTGACTAATGACAATGTCGCCCAGCTCCGCCAGACGGGCGACGTGGGTGCCTCCGCAGGGATAGGCTGGCAGTTCGCCGAATCCCACCTTGCGCATGCCATTAGCGAACGTCACCTGACGCGGTAAGTCCTGCGCCTGCCATGCCTTCACTAGCGCCAGTAGCGCACTGGCTTCCGGCAGCGCGGCGCTATTCCTGCTGGCAAAGGTTATCCGCCCTTCGCCGGGCCAGTGGTGCGCTTTCACCGGTTGCCAGCCAAGCTGTTCGCCCGCCAGGCCAAGCAGGTGGCCGGCAGAATGCAGACGAGCATGCAGCTGTCTCGCGGAGGCATCAATTTTCATCTCCACTTCACCGAGGGGAAGGGGTTGCGACAGAATATGCAGCACCCTTTCGCCGCGCACAGCCACCGTCTCAACCACCTGCCCGGCAATCCATCCACGGTCCGCCGGTTGACCGCCCCCTTGCGGGTGAAACAGCGTCCGATCCAGTTCGATGGCGTAACGGCCATCCGCTTCTGCAGTGCAGGCGATGATCTGGGCGCGCCCGTCGGTAGCATCGCTGGTGTAATAAACCCGTTCAGTCATAGTGATTCTCCTCTCTGTCCGGCCAGTATATTATTAATGCCGACAGCGATAATCCCACCACCAGCCAATGCACTCTTGCTCCGGGAGCACAAATGAATCTGAACCTCCTGCCCGACCTCGCTCTTTTCGTTCAGATAGTCGACCAGGGCAGCTTCTCCGCCGTCGCCCGCCAGAACGGCATTACCCCTTCAGCCGTTAGCCGCAGCGTGTCACGGCTGGAGCGAGAGATGGGCTGCAAACTGCTGCAGCGTACCACCCGCAAGCTGCGTCTTAGCGATGCCGGGGAAACGATATATCAGCATGCCCAGCAGATGCTGGAAGCGGCGCGACAGGCAATGGATTCCGCAGGCAGTCGCCAAACGGTCGCCCAGGGAAAGCTGACGCTAAGCGTCCCGAAAGCCGTCGGCCGCTTTGTGATCCACCCGCTGATGATGGCGTTTTTCCACCGCTACCCGCAGGTGGACGTCTGCCTGCGGCTGGAAGATCGCCCTCTCGATTTTATCGATGACGGTATTGATCTGGCGCTACGCATCACCGATACCCCCTCCCCCGGCCTGCATGGCAAACCGCTGATGCCAATCAGGCACGTTATCTGCGCCACTGAGGCCTATTTACAGCAGCACGGTACGCCGTACACGCCGCAGGATCTGCGCGCGCATAGCTGCATTAGCCTTGGCGAAACGCCCGCCGATGCTCGCTGGAAGTTCCGTCGGGAAGGCAAAACAGAAACGGTGCAAACCTACGGGCGGTACGCCGCCAACCATACCGCCGTACGCCTCGACGCGGTCAGACAGCATTTAGGGATCGGCAGCCTGCCGCTGTTCACCGCCCGTGAGGCGCTGGCGAACGGCGACATCGTGCAGGTGTTGCCCGAGTGGGAATTTATCAGCAGCTACTCAGGCGACCTGTGGCTACTGTGGGCGGGAGATAAGCATATGCCCGCCAGGATGCGGGCGATGATCGATTATCTCAGCGAGACGGTGCCGGCGCTGAGCGCAGGCAGCACAGAGCCAGCGAAATAATTGCAAACCACGGAATGATAACCCCCAACACAAACCAGATCCCGGAGCGGCCGATATCATGCATCCGCCGGCAGCCTACAGCCAGCAGGGGGATCGCCATCAACAGCAGCCAGAGCGCGGCAAAGGGAATGACAACAAAACTGAGGATGCCGTATTGAGGGTTAACGCTGGTTGCCAGACACCAGGCCGCCAGCGGCGCGGTGGCGATCAATACATTGGTGAGAAAAAACGTCCAGAACTGCCGTCGACTGGCGCGTCCGCTAAAGTTAAAGGTCTCTTTCCAGCCGCTCAAATACGCCTGTCCATAGGTCATTGCTTCTCTCCTTGAAAATCGAGTGATATATCACGGCGCCAGGGCAATCACCTCCGCCGCCCAGCGCTGAAACCCTTCGACGTCGATATCCAGCGCCACCTGGGCGTTCGCCGGCTGGCCCAGTCGTCCTTCGATATCCACCACCGTGGTGCCGGCGGTCCAGGTCCCCTGCGTCTCCACCGCCACAAAGCACGGCTGGAGAGTGAACAGTTCCGGGCGGGCCAGCCACGCAATAGCGCACAAGTCGTGCATGCGCAGACCACTGCTCATGCTGCCGCTGCGATAGTGGCTAAACAGCGCATGGAGCATTTTACCGGTCTGGTTCAGCGTCGGCAGCGTCGCCAGATAATCCGCCGCCAGCAGCGCCCGGTTGGTGACGTCCAGCCCGCACATCACAATCTCCAGCCCGCTGTGGAACACTTTCGCGGCGGCTTCCGGGTCGATAGCGATATTGAATTCCGCATTCGGCGTGAAGTTGCCGCGGCCCGCCGAGCCGCCCATGATCACCAGCCGGCGAATATTAAACACGCATTCCGGGTACTGGGTCAGCAGCAGCGCTATATTGGTCAGCGGGCCAATCGCCACCAGGGTGATCGGCTCGGCAGCATGCATAAGCGCATCACGGATCGCCTGGAAGGCCGGCTTCGCCAGCGGTTGACGTTGATGCTCAACAAAGTCATACCCCTCCATGCCGGATTCGCCATGCACCGAGGCGGCGTCGCGCAACGGACGCACCAGCGGCATCGACGCCCCCTGCGCCAGCGGTACATCGGCATTCCAGAAATGCAGCAATTGCAGCGCGTTACGGGTCGTCTTCTCCACCGAGACATTGCCCGCTACGGTGGTCATCAACTGCAGATCCAGCTCAGGCGCGAACAGCGCCGCGGCAATGGCGGCGGCATCGTCGATGCCCGGATCGGTATCAAGAATGATTGGTAAGCGCATGGTTTCTCCCTAAAAAAATGCCAGACGTTAAGTCTGGCATCTTCTCATACTGCTGGAGGAAAGAACTTACTCTACTTCACGGACATCCACACGCAGCTCTTTCGGCACTTCAAAGACGATATTCTCTTCCCGGCCTTCCAGCGGCACGGCTTCGCCGCCGCCCAGCTCCTGCAGGCGGGTAATGACGTTCTGCACCAGAATATCCGGCGCCGACGCGCCCGCCGTCACGCCGACGCAGGCCGCATCCTTGACCCACGCTTCCTGGATATCGGAGGCGTCGTCAATCAGGTAAGCCGCCTTACCCATCCGCTGCGCCAGCTCGGCGAGGCGGTTAGAGTTGGAGGAGTTTTTCGACCCGACCACCAGCACTACGTCAGCCTGCTCCGCCAGCGCGCGCACGGCTTCCTGACGGTTAGTGGTGGCATAGCAAATGTCGTCTTTGCGCGGGCCGACGATTTTCGGAAAACGCGCGCGCAGGGCGTCAATCACATCCGAGGTATCGTCGACGGAGAGCGTGGTCTGGGTCATAAACGACAGCCGGGCGTCATTTTTCACTTCCAGCTTCAGCACGTCTTCCGGCGACTCGACCAGGTACATCCCCCCTTGCGGGTTGTTGTACTGTCCCATGGTGCCTTCGACTTCCGGATGGCCGGCATGGCCAATCAGAATCGACTCTTCGCCGCGGCGGCTGGCGCGGGCGACTTCCATATGGACTTTGGTCACCAGCGGACAGGTGGCATCGAACACCGTCAGGTCGCGGCTCTTCGCTTCGTTGCGTACCGCCTGCGACACGCCGTGGGCGGAGAAAATCAGGATCGCGCCGTCCGGCACTTCGCTGATCTGTTCGATAAAAATGGCGCCACGCTTGCGCAGGCTATCCACCACATAGCGGTTGTGCACCACTTCATGACGAACATAGATCGGTGCGCCATACAGCGTCAGCGCGTTTTCTACAATGCTGATAGCGCGGTCAACGCCAGCGCAAAAACCGCGCGGGTTAGCCAACAGGATCTGCATGTTACTCCTCCAGCGCCGGATCGATCTCCAGCACTTCAATATCAAAATGAACAGTGCGCCCGGCCAGCGGATGGTTGAAGTCAACGGTGATGGAATCGCCGTTCACTTCGCGGATCACGCCAGGCATTTCGCTGCCATCCATTGCGGTAAAGAGCATAATCGCGCCGATCTCCGGCTCGCCAGCGTCGATAAACTCGCGGCGAGAGAAATACTGAATCAGGTCCGGGCTGGGTACGCCAAAGGCGGCGTCAGGCTCCAGCGAAAAGGCCTTTTTCTCCCCCTCTTTCAAACCGAGAAGCTGTTGCTCCAGCCCTTCAGACAAAGAGGTGTCGCCGAGGCGAAACAGCGCCGGTTTGCCGTTGCTGCGGGTGGACTCGGCAGTGGAGCCGTCGTCCAGTTTCAGAGTGAAGTGCACCAGTACCGCGCTGTTGCTCTGTACGGATTTAGACATGCAAATTGCTCGCTTGTTTAGGTCACCTGGTGCCCGGCGGCATTACGCTTACCGGGCCTACGGGAGCCAAAAATTCTGTAGGCCGGGTAAGCGTCACGTCACCCGGCATTGAGATTTACGCCTGCTCTTTCACAGTCGGTTTCGGCAGGAAGCCTTCCAGCACAATCAGCGCTGCGCCGATGCAGATCGCGCTATCGGCGAGGTTGAAGGTGGCAAAATGCCAGTCGCCGACGTAGAAGTCGATCATATCGACCACAAAGCCATGCCACAGGCGATCGAACAAGTTGCCCAGCGCGCCGCCGATAATCAGCGCGTAGGCAATATTGTTCAGCTTTTGCGTCGCCTTCGAACGGTACATCAGCACCGTCAGCACCACGCAAATGCCGATCGCGATCCCGGAAAAGAACCAGCGCTGCCAGCCGCCGCTGTCGGCGAGGAAGCTAAAGGCCGCGCCATAGTTGCGGGCATAATGCAGATTAAGCGACGGGAACAGCGGAACCGTCTCCCCCAGAGCGAAGTTCTGGAGGATCAGGAATTTGCTGCCCAGATCGATAATCAGCACGGCTACGACCACCCACAGCCAGCGTAGCCCCGTTGAACAGATCGATTTACTCATCAGGCGAATTTACGTTGCTCGCCGTCACCGGCGACGTTGCTCACACAGCGTCCGCAGATTTCCGCGTGTTCCGCCACCTTGCCGATATCGGTGGTGTAATGCCAGCAGCGCGGGCATTTCTCACCTTCAGCTTTACTCAATGCGACTTTCAACCCTTTGAGCAGTTCGCTTTGCTGCGCATCAGCGGACGCGCTCGCATAGTCTGCGACGTTCGCCCCGGAGGTCAACAGGACAAATCGCAATTCATCGCCCAGCGCATTGAGCTTAGCCGCCAGATCGGCATCAGCATACAGCGTGACTGCCGCTTCCAGCGAGCCGCCGACTTTCTTATCCGCACGCGCCTGCTCGATCACCTTGTTGACTTCGCCACGCACCTTCAGCAGCTCGTCCCAGAAATCGTCGTTCATCGCTTCGTCGTCGGCCAGGCCGAACAGACCTTCATACCACTCGCCGGTGAAGACATATTTCTCACGCTCGCCCGGCAGATAGCCCCAGATTTCATCTGCGGTGAAGGACATGATCGGCGCCATCCAGCGCACCAGCGCTTCCACGATATGGAACAGCGCGGTCTGGCAGCTGCGACGCGCCACGCTGTCCGCCTTGGCGGTGTACTGGCGGTCTTTGATGATGTCGAGGTAGAACGAGCCCATCTCGATGGAGCAGAAGCGCATCAGGCGCTGCACCACTTCATGGAAGTCGTAGGATTCGTAGGCTTTCAGGATATCTTCCTGTGCCGCCTGCGCGCAGCCGACCGCCCAGCGGTCCAGCACCACCATCTCTTCCGGTTTAACCATGTCTTTCGCCGGATCGAAACCGTTAAGGTTCGCCAGCAGGAAGCGCGCGGTATTACGGATACGACGATAGCTGTCGGCGGCGCGTTTGAGGATCTCGTCAGAGACCGCCATTTCGCCGGTGTAGTCGGTGGAAGCCACCCACAGGCGCAGGATATCGGCGCCGAGCTTGTTCATCACGTCCTGCGGGCTAACGGTGTTGCCGATAGACTTGGACATTTTGCGGCCCTGACCGTCGACGGTGAAGCCGTGGGTCAGTACCTGACGATATGGCGCTTTGCCTTTCATCGCCGTGGAAATCATCAGCGAGGACATGAACCAGCCGCGATGCTGGTCAGAACCTTCCAGATACATATCGGCGGCGTGACCGGCGAATTCCGGACGCACGTCAACCACGGAAGAGTGGGTCGACCCGGAGTCAAACCAGACGTCGAGGGTATCCGGCACTTTCTCATAGCTGTCGGCGTCATCGCCAAGAATGTCGCGGGAATCGAGATCCCACCACGCCTGGATGCCGTCAACTTCAACGCGTTTTGCCACTTCTTCCATCAGCTCAAGGGTACGCGGGTGCAGTTCATGGGTTTCTTTATGCACGAACAGCGACATCGGCACGCCCCAGGTGCGCTGACGGGAGATACACCAGTCAGGGCGGTTAGCGACCATCGATTCGATACGCGCCTGGCCCCAGTCCGGGATCCACTGCACGCCTTTGATCTCTTTCAGCGACTGCGCGCGCAGGCCTTTCTGATCCATGCTCACGAACCACTGCGGAGTGGCGCGGAAGATGATCGGCGACTTGTGGCGCCAGCAGCATGGATAGCTGTGCTGCAGTTTCTCAACGTGTAACAGCGCGCCACGCTCACGCAGCATCTCAACGATGATGTCATTGGCTTTGAAAACATTAATGCCGTCCAGGGACGGCCAGGTACCTGGCAGGTAAGCGCCGTCCGGGCCAACCGGGTTGGCGATTTCCAGACCGTATTTCTGGCTGATGGTGTAGTCGTCCGGACCGTGGCCGCCAGCGGTATGCACCGCACCGGTACCGGCATCCAGCGTCACGTGGTCGCCAAGGATCGCCGGCACGTCGAAATCGAGGAACGGATGCTTAAAGCGCATCAGCTCAAGCTCAGAACCTTGTACCGCCGCCAGAATAGTGTAGTCCGTCGCGCCAACGCGCTTCATTACGCTCTCAACCAGGTCTTTCGCCAGGATCAGCGCCTGGCCGTCAACCTGCACCAACGCATAGTCGAACTCAGGAGACAGAGAGATAGCGCGGTTGGCCGGCAGGGTCCACGGCGTGGTGGTCCAGATAACCAGCGACACCGGACCGTTGACGTCGGCTACGCCGAATTTCGCCAGTACCGCGGCTTTGTCTACCGCGTGGAACGCGACATCGATAGACGGAGAGGTTTTGTCGTAATACTCCACTTCCGCTTCCGCCAGCGCGGAACGGCAGTCTACGCACCAGTGCACCGGTTTGGCGCCTTTATGCAGGTGGCCATTACCGATGATTTTGCCCAGCGCGCGGATGATGTTGGCTTCGGTTTTGAAGTCCATGGTCAGGTACGGATGCGACCAGTCGCCCAGCACGCCGAGACGGATAAAGTCTTTACGCTGGCCATCGATCTGCTCGGCGGCATATTCGCGGCACTTAGCGCGGAATTCGGCAGCGGTAAATTTCTCACCCGGCTTGCCGTATTCCTGCTCCACTTTCAGCTCGATCGGCAGACCGTGGCAGTCCCAGCCCGGAACGTAAGGCGAGTCATAGCCCGTCAGTCCTTTGGACTTAACGATAATGTCTTTCAGAATCTTGTTTACCGAGTGACCAATATGAATGCTGCCATTCGCATAAGGAGGGCCATCATGCAGAATGAAGGTTTTTTTGCCTTTTTTGGCTGCACGAATGATGCCGTACAGGTCATCATCGGTCCAACGCGCCAGCATTCCCGGTTCGCGTTTGGCGAGGTCGCCACGCATAGGGAACCCTGTTTCCGGCAAATTCAGGGTCGATTTATAGTCACTCATCAGATTCTCGGTTCCGTATTTCGGTTTGATAAACACCAGTGGCTCAGGCCTGGCTGGTCAGCCCAAATAATTCGCGGGCCGTTAACTCATCACGTGCGATTTGCGCCTTCAGCTCGTCCAGCGACGCAAACCGCTGCTCGTTACGTATCTTTTTACGCAGTATTACATTGATATGGCGACCGTAGAGGTCCATTACAACGTCCAACAGATGTACTTCGAGCTGCTGACGCACGCCCGCAACCGTTGGACGGGTGCCAATATTGGCGACGCCCGCTATCGGTTTGTCGCCCAGCCCTGTCACTTCTACCGCATAGACCCCTTTAACCGGGGAAACCTGACGACGCAGCGGTAAGTTCGCCGTCGGAAAACCTATGGTTCGGCCTAGTTCATCACCATGCACGACGCGTCCGGAGATGCTAAACGGATGGCCGAGCAGCGTCTCCGCCAGCAGGAGATCGTCATCGGCCAGCGCCTGGCGTACCGCCGTGCTGCTGATTCGCACCCCGCCTTCGCAGAAGGTTTGGGTGCTGGTGACGTCGAAGCCATATTCCGCCCCCGCCTTTTGTAATAACAAGAAATCCCCCTGGCGACCAGCGCCAAAGCGGAAATCGTCACCAACGGCGAGGAACTGCACGCCCAGGCGACGCACCAGCAGTTCACTGATAAAATCCTGCGCGGTTAGCGCGGCGAACCGGCGGTCAAAGCGAACGCACAATACATAGTCAACCCCGCTTTCAGCCAGATAGCCCAGCTTTTCACGCAGGCGGGTCAATCGCGCCGGGGCTTTATCAGCGGCAAAGAGCTCCAGCGGCTGGGGTTCAAAAATCATCACCACGACCGGTAAACCGCGCTGGCGGCCCTCTTCGCGCAACCGCTGCAGCAGCGCCTGATGCCCACGATGCACGCCGTCGAAATTACCAATGGTCAGCACGCACCCGTGCGGGGCCTGACTGAGATTATGTATGCCGCGTATCAGCTTCATGTCTGGCTCAAAACAGTGAAAATCGTCCGAGTATACCTTGTACAACTGTCAACGTTAACCAGCGATTGCACCTCGGCAACGAAAGTTCTCAGGAATTCATTCACTCAGCGCGAGAAAGCGGGAAAACTGGCCGCGCCCGGCGATTTTTATGGTGGAAAAGCTGTATTCGCCTGCAACAAGCTGGTAGAATCTTGCGCCATCACTACGTAATGAAGCGCTGTGGTGTTAAACGGCGCTTATTTGCACAAATCCATTGACAAAAGAAGGCTAAACGGGCATATTCCTCGGCCTTTGAATTGTCCATATAGAACACATTTGGGAGTTGGACCTTGGCTAATATCAAATCAGCTAAGAAGCGCGCCGTTCAGTCTGAAAAGGCTCGCAAGCACAACGCAAGCCGTCGCTCTATGATGCGTACTTTCATCAAGAAAGTATACGCAGCTATCGAAGCTGGCGACAAAGCTGCTGCACAGAAAGCATTTAACGAAATGCAACCGATCGTGGACCGTCAGGCTGCTAAAGGTCTGATCCACAAAAACAAAGCTGCGCGTCATAAAGCAAACCTGACTGCACAGATCAACAAACTGGCTTAATCGCCTGCTTGCTGAACTTTGTTAAAGAAACCCGCGAAAGCGGGTTTTTTTATGCCCACCATCTTCCCCCGGTAGCGCACGCTGGCGCGATCTGAGCCACGCCAGCCCACGCCTTCCGGCTATCGGGGTTCGGTGAACAGCGACGAATAATCGCGATTACAGATACGCTGTACCGCCGGGTGCTGAATCATTCGTTCAGCGAAAATAGCGTGATACTCCTCCATCACGCTATCCATACGGCCAATTTCGACAATCGATTCATCATGGTAGAAATCATGCGCGTAGAGCGTCGGCGCGACAAATATCGCATTATGTGCGGCGCCGAAGGCTTTCATGAGCGCCGCGTCGTCAAACTCGCCGAGGATCTCCACCTTCAGGCCCTGCACGTTAATCCAGTTCAGCAGCTTACGTCCCAGCATCGATCGCCGGCCGGGGATCAGCAGCCGCCGCTCTTCGAGGCAGGCCGGGAACGGCTTCGTCGGCGCCGGATTCATGCACCAGAAGCTGACGCTGCACTCGCCGATCTTCACCGAAAATAGCCCTTCCTGCTGCGTCGAGTCGATCGGGCAGTCAGAGATAATCATGTCGAGCTTATGCTGGCTCAGCTGCTCCAGCAGCAGCTCATGAGTGGATTCAAAACAGCGCAGATGAATCTGCTCGCTCTCAACGACAGCGGCATCCAGCACGCCGCTGACCAGCCGTTTCGAGAGCGCATCGGCCACGCCGACGTCAAACAGCAGGTTCGACTCTTTGCGATAGTTGACGATGTCGAGCATCTCCTGGCTGAGGGTAAACATCCTGTCGGCATAGCGAAAAACCAGCTCCCCCAGCTCGCTCGGCTCAAGCCCCCTTCCCTTTCGCTTAAATAATTTCCCCTGCAGGCGCTCCTCCAGGGCTTTGATCTGCCCGGTAATGGTCTGCGGCGTCAGAAACAGCGCCTCCGCCGCGCCCACGACGGACCCTTCTTTATACACGTGCCAGAAGTAGTACAGATGATTGTAGTTAATATGTGACATGCTTCTCTCCCTGATAATGTCCAGGAGAGCCTGTCGGGCTCTCCTGCAGAAAGGTTATACCGCGAGGCGAGTATCCGTCACGCGCTGACGCAGTATGAGGTAGCCGACGACCGCTGATAGCACTGAGCCGATCAGAATGCCAAGCTTGGCCCAGTTGATCAACGCGGGATCCACGCTGCCAAAGGCCAGGGTGGCGATGAAAATCGACATCGTAAAGCCAATCCCGCACAGGATCCCCACCGCCATAATTTGCTTGCAGGTGGTTCCCTCCGGCAGCGAAGCCCACTTCAGCTTCAGGGCCAGCCAGCAGAACAGGCTAATCCCCAGCGGCTTACCGATAAACAGGCCAGCCATAATGCCCAGCGGCAGGAGCGACGTCAGCCCGGCAAGGGTGACCCCCTGCAGTGAGACCCCCGCGTTCGCGAAGGCAAACAGCGGCAGGATCATAAACGCCACCCACGGGTGCAGGACATGCTCAAGCGCTTTGGCCGGCGACATGCCATGCTTTTCCTCGAGCGGGATCATAAAGCCGACAATCACCCCGGCAAGGGTCGCGTGAACGCCAGACTTCAGCACCGCCGTCCACAGCACCGCGCCAACCAGAATATAGATCCCGGTACGCCGCACGCCGCTCAGATTCAGGGCCACCAGCACCGCAATCGCCGCCGCCGCCACGCCCAGCGAGAGCATGGACAGGTCGTGGGTATAAAACAGCGCGATAATCACGATAGCCCCGAGGTCATCAATAATCGCCAGCGCCATCAGGAAAATCTTCAGCGCCGTCGGGACCCGGCTACCTAACAGCGCCAGCACGCCGAGGGCAAAGGCAATATCCGTCGCCGCCGGGATCGCCCACCCTTCTCTGGCGACAGGATCCTGGGCGTTAAAGGCCAGGTAGACCAGGGCCGGGACGATCATCCCGCCCAGCGCGGCTATCACCGGGAAGACCGCCTGACGGCGGCTCGCCAGCGACCCTTGAATCAGCTCACGCTTGACCTCCAGGCCAATCAGCAAAAAGAACACCGCCATCAGGGCATCATTGATCCATAACAGCATGTTCTTGTTGATCTCCAGCGCGCCCACACGCAGCTGTACTGGCGTCTCAAGGAAGGAGTGATACAGACCACTGGTCACGCTGGTATTGGCCATCACCATCGCCAGCGCGGCGGCGATAATTAAGACAATGCCGCCGGAAGCATCGCTACTAAAGAATCGTTGCAGATGTTTCACTTTTACTTTCATCCTGTTGGTGAATAACTCGATAAAAGCATAATACACATACTGATAACTCGAAAAAATCAGATTTAAGTTGCGCTAATATTCGCTTTTTACGAGCTAAAGGGGAGTTCTCAGGCGAAAAAAAGCCCGGGCAGCAAAGGCCCGGGCCGGATATCAACAAAGGCGGAATTAGCGGGTCAGGTCGTCGAAGAACTTCTTCACGCCGTCAAAGAAGCTTTTCGAACGCGGGCTGTTGTTTTCCCCGGTCGGACCGCCGAAGCTCTCCTGCAGCTCTTTCAGCAGCTGCTTCTGCTTCTCATTCAGCCCCACCGGCGTTTCCACCACCACGCGGCACAGCAGATCGCCCTGCGCGCCGCCGCGAACGGATTTCACGCCTTTTCCACGCATGCGGAACAGCTTGCCGGTCTGGGTTTCACCTGGAATTTTCAGGTTCACGCGGCCGTCGAGCGTTGGGACCTCGATCTCACCGCCCAGCGCCGCCATGGTGAAGTTGATCGGAACTTCGCAGTACAGGTTATTGCCTTCACGCTCAAAGATAGCGTGCTGCTTCACCTGAACCTGAACGTACAGATCGCCTGCCGGCGCGCCATGTTCGCCGGCCTCGCCTTCGCCCGCCAGACGGATCCGGTCACCGGTATCCACGCCCGCCGGAATTTTAACCGACAGGGTTTTGGTCTTTTCTACGCGGCCATGGCCATGACATTTATTGCACGGATCTTTAATCAGCGTACCGCGTCCCTGGCAGTGCGGACAGGTCTGCTGTACCGCAAAAAAGCCCTGGCGCATCTGCACCTGGCCTGCGCCATGACAGGTCGGACAGGTCTGCGGTTTGCTGCCGGCCTTGGCGCCGCTGCCGTGGCAGACGTCGCACTCTTCCAGCGTCGGAATACGGATCTCTTTAGTGACGCCGCGCACCGCTTCTTCCAGCGTCAGCTCCATGTTGTAACGGAGATCGGCGCCGCGTGCCGCGCGCTGACGACCACGCCCGCCGCCAAAGATATCGCCGAAAACATCGCCAAAGATATCGCTGAAGTCCGCACCGCCGCCAAAACCGCCGCCGCCGCCCATGCCGCCCTGTTCGAAGGCCGCGTGGCCGTACTGATCGTAGGCCGCACGCTTCTGGGCATCAGTCAGGATTTCATACGCTTCTTTGATTTCTTTAAATTTGGCTTCAGCCTCTTTATCACCCTGGTTGCGGTCCGGGTGATATTTCATGGCCAGGCGCTTATAAGCCTTTTTGATTTCACGCTCTTCCGCTGTTTTGGAAACGCCTAAAATCTCGTAGTAATCTTGCTTTGCCATCGGTGTTTTTCAGCCCCTTAACATGCGTGCACGGGCGGAGAGGAAACCTCTTCGCCCGTGCCAGTGTTTTACCCGTTCAAAGGGCGATTATTTTTTATCTTTCACTTCTTCGAACTCAGCGTCGACAACATCGTCGTCTTTCGCGTTGCTCGCCTGAGCGTCAGCGGAACCCGCCTGCTGCTGAGCGTGCTGCTGCTGAGCGATTTCCATCAGCTTCTGAGAAGCCTGCGCCAGCGCCTGCATTTTCGCTTCGATATCCGCTTTGTCTTCGCCTTTCAGAGAAGATTCCAGCGCGGTCAGCGCAGACTCAATGGCAGTTTTGTCGTCAGCCGGCAGTTTATCGCCTGCTTCTTCAACCTGCTTACGAGTGCTGTGCAGCAGATGGTCGCCCTGGTTGCGGGTCTGTACCAGCTCTTCGAACTTACGGTCAGATTCGGCGTTAGCTTCTGCTTCGCGAACCATTTTCTGAATTTCTTCTTCATTCAGACCGGAAGACGCTTTGATGGTGATCTTCTGCTCTTTACCGCTGTTTTTGTCTTTCGCGGAGACGTGCAGGATACCGTCAGCATCGATGTCGAAGGTCACTTCGATCTGCGGCATGCCGCGCGGCGCCGGGTTAATACCATCCAGGTTGAACTGACCCAGAGATTTGTTATCAGACGCGCGTTTACGCTCACCCTGCAGCACATGGATGGTTACCGCAGACTGGTTGTCTTCAGCGGTAGAGAACACCTGGCTGTGCTTGGTCGGGATGGTGGTGTTTTTGCTGATAAGCGCAGTCATCACGCCGCCCATGGTTTCGATACCCAGCGACAGCGGGGTTACGTCGAGCAGCAGAACGTCTTTCACATCGCCAGTCAGTACACCGCCCTGAACGGCAGCACCGATCGCCACGGCTTCATCCGGGTTAACGTCTTTACGCGGTTCTTTACCAAAGAACTCGGCCACTTTCTTCTGCACCATCGGCATACGAGTCTGACCACCAACGAGGATCACGTCGTTGATATCGGAAACGGACAGACCGGCATCCTGCAGAGCGACTTTCAGCGGCTCGATGGAACGGTTAACCAGGTCTTCTACCAGGCTTTCCAGTTTCGCGCGAGTCACTTTGATGTTCATGTGTTTCGGACCGGTCGCGTCTGCAGTGATGTACGGCAGGTTAACGTCGGTCTGCTGAGCAGAAGACAGTTCAATCTTCGCTTTCTCAGCGGCTTCTTTCAGGCGCTGCATGGCCAGCGGGTCGTTGCGCAGGTCAATGCCCTGATCTTTCTTGAACTCATCAACGAGGTAGTTGATCAGACGAGTATCGAAGTCTTCGCCGCCCAGGTGGGTATCACCGTTGGTCGCCAGAACTTCAAAGGTTTTTTCGCCATCAACTTCGTCGATTTCGATAATCGAGATATCGAAAGTACCACCACCGAGGTCGTAAACCGCGATAGTACGGTTGCCCACTTCTTTATCCAGACCGTAAGCCAGCGCGGCCGCGGTTGGTTCGTTGATGATACGTTTAACTTCCAGACCGGCGATACGGCCGGCATCTTTGGTTGCCTGACGCTGCGCATCGTTAAAGTAAGCCGGTACGGTGATAACCGCTTCAGTTACCGGTTCACCCAGGTAATCTTCAGCCGTTTTCTTCATTTTCTTCAGCACTTCAGCAGAGATCTGCGGCGGTGCAGTTTTGGTGCCTTTCACATCCAGCCATGCGTCGCCATTGTCTGCGGCAACAATTTTGTATGGCATGATAGAAACGTCACGCTGAACTTCTTCGTCCTGGAAGCGGCGGCCAATCAGGCGTTTAATCGCAAACAGGGTGTTTTGCGGGTTTGTCACTGCCTGACGTTTAGCCGGCTGACCAACCAGAGTTTCACCATCCTGGGTATAGGCAATGATAGAAGGCGTGGTGCGATCGCCTTCGGCGTTCTCCAGCACGCGTGCAGTAGTGCCATCCATAATCGCTACACAAGAGTTGGTAGTACCCAGGTCGATACCAATAATTTTACCCATCTAAACGTCTCCACTAAAAATTCGATCAACATGTGGTTGTGAACCTGTAATAAGGGCGAAACGTGCGGTTTCAACTGCCCAGACATCATTTTTTTTCAGGTTCTTCACTGCGGTTGACTACAAGATGGGGTCGCCCACACCGGCATCAAGGGGCAAGCATAAAAATTTTTTGCCTCGGATTCGCACAGGGTTACGGATGACTTGCCGAACAAGGTTGTTGGATGGCAAAAACGACGGCGAAATATACATACAAAAAACGGATTAAAATAGGAAATATATTCATAATATCATTGACATAACCCGCAATACTTGCGCGCTAAAAGCCCCGTTTTCGCAGTGATAAACTCCCCCGCCATCGCACTTCGCTTATTCAGGGGACAAATTAATGAAATCGCTATACCGGCTTTCCGTAGGGCTTATCCTCGGCGTGTCATTTATCACCTCGGCGGCCGCTAACGACCATAAAATTCTCGGCGTGATAGCTATGCCGCGCAATGAAACCAACGACCTGACGCTGACGCTCCCCGTCTGCCGGGTAGTCAAACGCATTCAGCTCAGCGCCGACCGCGGCGATGTACAGCTCTCCGGGGCGACGGTCTACTTTAAGGCCAGCCGCGGCGCCAGCCACACGCTGAACGTCCCCGCCGGGATCAAAGAGGGCAGCACCACCGGCTGGATCAACATCAATAGCGATAACGACAGCAAACGTTGCGTGAAGAAAATCGCCTTCTCCGGCCACACGGTGCACTCCTCAGATATGGCATCACTGAAAATTATCGGCGATGACTAACGTCGCCCCTGCCCGAGAGAAAACGTTATGCATATTAATTACCTGGAGGATGACGATCTCGCCTTTCTGCCTGAGTGCAGCGAGGCGCATCTGGAAGCCTTTACCCGCATTCTGACCCACGGGGAAAATGGCAAACCCCGTCTCTCCAGCACGCTCCTGCGCAACGAGACATTTTTAGCGATGGAGAGGCACCCGGAGCGTTATCGCCGCAACTGGCAGCTAATCGCCGGTGAGCTACAGCATTTTGGCGGCGATAGCATCGCCAACACGCTGCGCCGCCATGGCAAATTTTATCGCGCGATCCTGCTGGATGTATGTAAACGACTGAAAGCGAAGGTCGACAAACAGCTGTCGACGCCGCAGATCGAGCAGCAGTTGCTGGCGCATTTTCTGCAGCACAGCTGGAATAAACTGAACGCGGAGCAAAAAGCGCAGTTTCTCGCCGCGGTGGAGTGCCGGAGCCATGAGCTGGACAGCCTGATGGCTCATCTGCTGAGGCATCGCAAGCTAAGCGAAGGCGTCACTTTGTTGCTGGACGAACGCTTAACCGCCATCCTGCGCACGCATGCCGCGGTGAGCGTCATCGGTCATGGCCTGGTGCGCGGCGCCGGGCTGGGCGGACCGCTCGGCGCCGCGCTGAACAGCGTAAAAGCGGTGAGCGGCAGCGCATACCGGGTCACCATCCCCGCGGTCCTGCATATTGCCTGTTTACGGCAAATGCTCCAGCCGCCGTCAGACACCGCGGAAATTGGTGAAAAATACCCCGCCAGATCATAGACAGCCCTTCAGCGCCTCATTATTATGCCGCGCCCCGCCGCCAAGTCGCGGGGTAATGCTTCCCTTTTAATGATAATTTTGAGGAATTATGGGCAACACTAAGTTGGCTAATCCGGCACCGCTGGGCCTTATGGGCTTCGGCATGACCACTATTCTGCTTAACCTGGCGAATAGCGGCCTGTTCGCATTCGATGTAGCTATCCTGGCGATGGGCATTTTTTACGGCGGCATTGCGCAAATTTTTGCCGGCCTGCTGGAATACAAAAAAGGCAACACTTTTGGCTTAACCGCTTTTACCTCCTACGGCAGCTTCTGGCTGACGCTGGTGGCGATTCTTCTGATGCCGAAGATGGGCCTGGCAGACGCGCCAAACGCGCACTTCCTCGGTATGTACCTCGGCCTGTGGGGCGTCTTTACCCTGTTTATGTTCTTTGGCACCCTGAAGGCAGCCCGCATGCTGCAGTTTGTCTTCCTGAGCCTGACCGTACTGTTCGCGCTGCTGGCGATTGGCCATTTGGCCGATAACGAAGGCATTGTGAAGGTAGCCGGCTGGGTCGGCCTGATTTGTGGCGCCAGCGCTATTTACCTGGCGATGGGTGAAGTGCTGAACGAACAGTTCGGCCGTACCGTGCTGCCGATCGGCGAACCGCGCTAATCTTCCGCCGCCGTCCGGTCACAGGGCGGCGGCAGGTCATTATCAGCATCAGCTAGCCATCGTTAACGCTGCAGCTCCCCTTCCGGCATCCCCGTCGGCGCCGTCAGCTCCTGACGCAGCCAGATACCTAATCCCAGCCCCATCAGCGACAGGGCCAGCACATACCAGGCCGGCGCCATCGGCGACACCCCCATCAGCATGGTGACCGCAATCGGCGTCAGGCCGCCAAAGATCGCGTACGACAGGTTGTAGGAGAAAGAGATGCCGGTGAAGCGTACTTCCGCCGGGAAGGCCCGCACCATCACATAGGGCACCGCCCCCACCACGCCGACGCAAAGCCCCACCGTACCGTAGAGCAGAAACAGCCGCTGCGGGCTGGCGCCGGCAAGATGGTAAAATGCCCAGCTGGCAACCGCCAGCAGCAGGCTGCCGACGATAAAAGTGCGGCTGGCGCCGAAGCGGTCCGCCGCCAGCCCGGCGAGCAGACAGCCGATGCACAACATAATGGTGGCGATGCTGTTGGCCTGCAGGGTAATGGCCGGCGCAAAACCATAGTGCTTCTGCAGCCAGACCGGCGACATCAGGATCACCACCACCACGCCAGCCGACAGCAGCCAGGTCAGCAGCATAGAGATCACCACCGCCTTCTGGTGCTTGAGCGCCACCGCTTTTACCGGCAGTTCCTGCGCCAGCGCTTTGCGCTGCTGCATCTCAAGAAAAATCGGCGTCTCCTGCAGCCAGCGGCGCAGATACATCGCTATCAGACCAAATACGCCGCCCAGCAGGAAGGGGATCCGCCAGCCGCCGTCGTGGATCCCCTGCGGCGACAGACTGGTATTGATAAGTGTGGCCACCACCGACCCCAGCAGAATGCCAACCGTCAGGCCGGCCGTCAGCGTGCCGCAGGCGATACCAATGCGCTTTTCCGGGACATGCTCAGCGACAAACACCCAGGCGCCTGGAACTTCACCGCCGATCGCCGCTCCCTGCAGAATACGCATCAGCAGCAATAGCAGCGGGGCGATGATACCTACCGAGCTATAGGTCGGTAGCAGACCGATCGCCAGGGTTGGCAGCGCCATCAGCAGGATGCTGAGGGTGAACATTTTCTTGCGCCCCACCAGATCGCCAAAGTGGGCCATGATGATGCCCCCCAGCGGACGCGCCAGGTAACCGGCGGCGAAAATGCCAAAGGTTTGCACCTGGCGCAGCCATTCGGGAATATCCGCAGGGAAGAAGAGCTCGCCGACGACGGCGGCGAAGAAAACGAAAATGATAAAGTCATAAAACTCCAGCGCGCCGCCCAGGGCGGCCAGCGTCAGCGTTTTATAATCCTGGCGGTTGAGCGGTCGGTTTGCATATGACATAACGCAATTTTATCCTGAGGTGTGCAGCGTGATTTATAGCGTGTAAAGTAAACAGCACTATATCGTAAATAAAACGGCACACCATCAGCGATGCAGGTTATATTAAAAATGCATCAAATTCAGGATAAAGTTTCGCGTCTGGCGCTCTTAGGACGAAAAGCTTCTACTACACGGCCATCGGTTTCCACATAAGGCCCTTCAAGCAACTGTACACAATAAGGTACACTTGCGAAAATACCGTGCACCAGCACGTTGCCGTCAGCATCTTTCACCCCTTCCAGAGTCTCCTGAATTGCTTTCGGTTGCCCGGGAAGGTTGAGGATCAGCGCCTGCTTGCGGATCACACCGACCTGCCGGGAAAGGATAGCCGTCGGCACAAAGTGTAGGCTAACCTGGCGCATTTGCTCGCCGAAGCCCGGCATCTCGCGATCGGCGATCGCCAGCGTTGCGTCGGGCGTCACATCGCGACGCGCAGGGCCGGTTCCGCCGGTGGTCAGCACCAGATGGCACCCCATTTCGTCAACCAGTTCGCACAGCGTTTGCTCAATGATGGCCTGCTCATCCGGAATCAGACGCGTTTGCAGCTCGAAAGGGGTGGTCAGGGCACGTGCCAGCCACTCTTCCAGTGCCGGGATGCCTTTGTCCTGATAGACGCCGCTGGAGGCGCGATCGGAAATGGAAACTAAGCCGATTCGTAAGGTATTCATGGTTATTCCGTTCAAACTGTGGCGTTAAACGAAATGATACACTGCCGGAGGCGGGACAGACAGTGTAATGTGGCCGACGGGCGTCGGCCACCTGCGCGATTACAGCAGTTCGTCGATCATTTTTTCCAGTTTTTCCTGGTCGATCGCAAACTTACGGATACCTTCCGCCAGTTTGTCTACCGCCATCGGATCCTGGTTATGCTGCCACAGGAACTCAGATTCGGTAATACGCTCCGGACGCGCTTTCACTTCACCGGTATATACCAGCTTACGCTCAACGGCGCCTTCGCTTTCGGACAGCTCTTTCAGCAGCGCCGGGGCGATGGTCAGGCGGTCACAGCCAGCCAGTTCCAGAATTTCGCCAACGTTACGGAAGCTTGCGCCCATCACGACGGTTTCATAGCCGTGCTGCTTGTAATACTCGTAGATTTCGCTGACGGAAACCACGCCCGGATCTTCTGCCGGTGCGTACTCTTTCTTGTCGGTGTTGGCTTTGTACCAGTCGAGGATACGGCCAACGAACGGCGAAATCAGGAAGACGCCCGCTTCGGCGCAAGCGCGAGCCTGAGCGAAGGAGAACAGCAGCGTCAGGTTACAGTTAATGCCTTCTTTTTCCAGCTGTTCAGCGGCGCGAATGCCCTGCCAGGTGGAGGCCAGTTTGATCAGAATGCGATCGTTGCTGATGCCCGCGTCGTTGTACAGCTTGATGATGCGCTTGGCTTTCGCGATAGACGCTTCGGTGTCATAGGAGAGACGTGCGTCCACTTCGGTGGAGATACGGCCCGGGATCAGTTTCAGAATTTCGAGACCGATGTTCACCGCCAGCTTATCGGAAGCATCGAGGATCTGCTGCGCGCGATCGCTGCTCTGGCTACGAGCCCAGGCGACAGCGTCGTCAATCAGCTTACGGTACTCAGGGATCTGAGCCGCGCCGAGAATCAGGGAAGGGTTAGTGGTGGCATCCTGAGGCTGATACAGCTTCATTGCCGCAATATCTCCGGTGTCAGCGACGACAGTGGTGTACTGACGCAGAGAAGTTAATTTATCCGTCATGATATATTTCTCTTAAACAGCAGTTAAGGGGATGTAACCGGTCTGCCCAGATGATAACACGCTGCCGGGTCAGCGCAACCGCCGACGAGAGAAGAGCGCAGAGTGTGATAAACTATGCAGATTAATTTGCTGAAAGCGAAAGGATTGTCACTTAATTGGTAACGCTTACACTGGCGTACCGGCATGGACAAGAGGATGTTTAATGCCTGATTTTCTCTCATTTATCAATGAAATACTCTGGGGCTCAGTGATGATTTATCTGCTACTGGGCGCCGGTATCTGGTTTAGCTGGCAAACCCGGGGTATTCAGTTTCGTTACGTGCGCAAATTCGGCCGCAGTCTAAAAAAAAGCCTGCACCCGCAGCCGGGTGGTTTAACGTCCTTTCAGGCGCTCTGTACCAGCCTTGCCGCCCGGGTCGGCAGCGGCAATCTTGCCGGGGTGACGCTGGCGATCGCCGCCGGTGGGCCCGGCGCCGTATTCTGGATGTGGGTTTCCGCCCTGCTCGGCATGGCCAGCAGCTTTGCTGAATGTTCCCTTGCTCAGCTGTATAAAGAACGCGATAGCCGCGGACAGTTTCGCGGCGGCCCGGCCTGGTACATGGCGCGCGGGCTCGGCATGCGTTGGATGGGCGTCCTGTTTTCGATCCTCCTCCTGCTGGCCTATGGTTTTATCTTCAATACCGTGCAGGCTAACTCCGTGGCCCATGCCTTGCGCTATGCGTTCGATCTGCCGGCGGCGGTCAGCGGCGGCGTGCTGGCCGTTGTCGTTTTGCTGGCGATCCTCCGTGGTTTACGCGGCGTGGCGCGTCTGATGCAATGGATCGTTCCCTTTATGGCGCTGTTGTGGATCGCCACCAGCCTGCTCATCGGCCTGTGGCACATCACCGCCCTGCCGACGATTTTCGCTACCATCTTTCGCTGCGCCTTCGGCTGGCAGGAGGCCGCCGCCGGCGCGGTGGGCTACACCATCAGCCAGGCGCTGACCAGCGGCTTCCAGCGCGGCATGTTCTCCAATGAAGCAGGGATGGGCTCTTCGCCTAACGCCGCCGCGGCCGCCGCCTCCTGGCCGCCGCACCCGGCGGCGCAGGGGATCGTGCAGATGATTGGCGTGTTTATCGATACTATCGTGATCTGTACCGCCAGCGCGATTATCGTCATGCTGGCGCCGCGGCCCGACAATGAATATACGCTCAACGGTATTCAGGACTTGCAACACGCGATGAGCGTGCTGGTCGGCGGCTGGGGAGCGGGTTTCATCGCCCTCATCGTGCTGCTGTTCGCCTTTAGCTCTATCGTAGCCAACTACGTGTACGCGGAAAATAATCTGGTCTTCCTGCGCCTGGATAAGCCGCGCTATATCTGGGGGCTGCGAATACTCACCGTCCTGATGGTGCTGTTGGGGACCATGGTTAGCCTGCCTGTCGTCTGGCAGAGCGCGGATATCATCATGGCGCTGATGGCGATGACCAACCTGACGGCCATTCTGTTGCTCTCCCCGACGGTGCGGATTATCGCCAGCGATTATCTGCGTCAGCGGCGGCTGGGTATCCAGCCGACTTTCGATGCCACTCGTTACCCGGATATTGACCAACAGCTGGCCCCGGGCGCCTGGAATGAATTGCCGCGCGAATAGCGCGGCAATTGCAGCTATCGATCCCACCATGCACTTTTTTTGTTAAAATTCGTCGAAATTACCTGCAAGGACTGGATATGCTGATTCTGATTTCACCTGCTAAAACGCTCGATTATCAAAGCCCGCTGGCAACGACTCGCTATACCCAGCCCGAACTCCTCGAGTATTCTCAGCAGCTTATCGGCATCGCCCGTAAGCTGAGCGCGCCGCAAATCGGCAAGCTGATGAGCATTAGTGACAAGCTGGCGGATCTAAACGCCACCCGCTTCCACGACTGGCACCCTGACTTTACGCCGCAAAATGCCCGCCAGGCGATCCTCGCCTTTAAAGGCGATGTCTACACTGGCCTGCAGGCAGAGACACTCACCGAGGACGACTTTGACTTCGCCCAGCAGCATCTGCGCATGCTCTCCGGGCTGTATGGCGTGCTGCGCCCGTTAGACCTGATGCAGCCCTACCGCCTGGAGATGGGGATCCGTCTGGAAAATCCGCGCGGCAAAGATCTGTACCAGTTCTGGGGGGATACCATTACCGAGAAGCTGAATCAGGCGCTGCGCGACCAGGGCGACGATATCGTCATCAACCTGGCTTCCGATGAATATTTTAAATCGGTGAAAACGCCAAAATTGCAGGGTCAGCTGATCAAGCCGGTATTCCTCGATGAGAAGAACGGCAAATTCAAAGTGATCAGTTTTTATGCGAAGAAAGCCCGCGGCCTGATGAGTCGCTACATTATTGAAAACCGCTTAACCCAGCCGGAGCAGCTCAAAGCTTTTAATAGCGAAGGCTATTTCTTTGATGCGGATGCCTCAGAGAAAGGCGAACTGGTGTTTAAACGCCACGAGCAGTAACACGTTACGGTAATAAAAAAGGGGAGTCATTCCCCTTTTCAATATAATTAAGCAGATTATTACTTATTTTAACGCACCCAGTTTTCCACCACGCCTTTTTCATCGAAGAAAATCATCAGCGAGTTCGAATCTTTTTGGCTGGACTTATCGACCGCATCGGCAGCTTGCGATGCCCCGGTTACCGGGATCATGGAACCCGCGAGGCTGACCAGGTTGATCCCTTTATCTACTGAATAATACCAGCTCTCTTTACCCGACGCCGTCACCGTCGTATGACCAGAATCCGGGGCACCAAAATACTGACGAACCTCGGCCTTGGTGGTTTTTCCGACAATGAGATGTTGTTTCAGATAGGCTGGCGTTAATTTATCTTCATTACCGCCAATCGTTGTCCCGGAGCAGCCTGTTAAAGCGAACACCACCAAAAAAAGAGATAAAATACGCATGTTTCCTCCTTGAAAACCTTGTGCATTAACAATGCATCTATAACAAATGATATCTATAGCTGCTTCATAATAAAATCAGCAGCATAAATATAAGCAGCATGAAATAATAAATAAAAAAGATAATCCAGTGGAATTATCCGGCAAAGAGGACAATCCGTAAAAGAGTTTGCAATAAAAGCAGTGCGCTGACAATAAAATAGTGTGGGGAATTTTATGGAGAGAAATTTTGCTGATATGGAAAAAGTGCGTTAAATATAAAAACCGGGCAATAGCTGCCCGGTTTGGTCGATCATGTTGCCGATATTATTGCCTGGCTTAGCCCATCATCAGCTTACGCAGCGCGGCGAAATCCGCCGGCAGGTTGTGAGACAGCAGCGGCAGGTCGGCGCGGTCGGCCAGCTCCTTCGGCAGCGGCAGAGTCTCCTGCAGGATCTCCTCCACGCTCTCTTTGAACTTCGCCGGATGGGCGGTGCCGAGGAACAGGCCGTACTCTCCCGGCTGCAGCTGATCGCGCAGCGCGCGCCAGGCAATCGCCGCATGCGGTTCAGAGATGTAGCCGATGGCCTTCAGCTCGCGCATCGCTGCTTTGGTGGTCTCATCATCGACCGCGGCATAGCCCAGCTCGCTGAGACGCCAGATTTTACGGCGGAACAGCTCTTCAACGCGCGGCCAGTTGTTCGGCTGGCTGACGTCCATGGCGTTGGACAGCGTCGCCTGGGTGGCTTTTGGCGCCCACTCGCCGCCCTGCAGATAGCGCGGAACGGTGTCGTTGGCGTTGGTGGCGGCGATAAAGCGCTTGATCGGCAGCCCCAGCGACTTGGCCAGCAGACCGGCGGTCAGATCGCCGAAGTTGCCGCTCGGCACGGAAATCACCAGCTGATTGCGGGCTTCCTGCGGCAGCTGCGCCGCCGCTTCGAAGTAGTAACAGATCTGCGCCAGCAGGCGGCTGATGTTGATGGAGTTAGCCGAGTTGAGACCCAGCGTCGCCTTCAGCTCTTCATCGTCAAACGCCTGCTTCACCAGCGCCTGGCAGGCATCAAAGTCGCCATCAATCGCCACGGTTTCAATATTGCCGCCGAGGGTACAGAACAGCTTCTCCTGCAGCGGACTGATCTTGCCGCGCGGATAGAGGATCACTACCTTGACGTTCGGCAGGCCGTAGAAAGCATGCGCCACCGCCGCCCCGGTGTCGCCAGAGGTCGCGGTGAGGATGGTGACCGGCTTATCGCCTGCGATGTGGGTCAGCATCTGCGCCATAAAGCGGCCGCCGAAATCCTTGAACGCCAGCGTAGGGCCATGGAACAGCTCCAGACAGCCGACATCTTCCTGAACCTTGCTTACCGGCGCCGGAAACGCAAACGCCGCGCGCACCCGCTGCTGCAGGACATCCTGCGGGATCTCATCGCCGATAAAGGCGGATAAAATTTTGGCGCTACGGGTGACAAAGTCCTGCGCCAGCATGTCGTCAATTTCAGTCAGGCTGAATTCCGGCAGATCGTGCGGAAAGAACAGGCCCTGATGCTTGCCAAGTCCCTGGGTGACGGCCTGCGCAAAGCTGACCTGCTCGTTATGATCTTTTAAGTTATACAGTTTCATTGGTTATCCCACTACGCGTGCGCCCGCCGTGTCCAGCCGGCAAATATGAACAAAGCCTTCCTGATTCTGCAGATAGTGCGCGCCAAGCCAGTCGGCGACGCGCTGTGCGGTATCCGGTTTATCACACAACGCGAACAGCGTTGGGCCAGAGCCGGAGATGCCGCAAGCCTGGGCGCCCATCTCCATGGCCGCCTGACGCGCTTCGCTAAAGCCCGGCAGCAGTTTGGTTCGGTACGGTTCGGCAATCACATCTTTCATCAATTTTGCCGCCAGCTGCGGCTGGCGGGTGTAGCAGGCGTGAATAAAGCCCGCGAGGTGGCGACCATGGGCGATACAATCCTGGCGGCGATACTGCGCCGGCAGAATCGCCCGCGCTTCAGCAGTAGAGACTTTAATCCCCGGATAGGCCAGCACCCACAGCCACTCATCAAACCCGGGCACCTGCTGACTGATAATCCCATTCTCTTCGATCATCAACTGCATGCCGCCAAGATAGCACGGCGCCACGTTGTCGTAGTGAATGCTGCCGGAGATACGCCCTTCCATCTCTCCCATCAGCGCCAGCATGCGCGTCTCGTTCAGCGGCTTGCCGCAGAACTCGTTCATGGCCACCAGCGCAGCGACCACCGAGCAGGCGCTGGAACCCAGCCCGGAGCCAATCGGCATGTTTTTTTCCAGCGTCATCGCCACCGGCACCGTCTTGCCGATCTCCCGGCAAAAGCTTTCCCAGCACTGGTAAACAATGTTCTCCTGCGGCGCCGTCGGCAGTTTGCTGGCGAAGCGTCCAAGATTCTGCAGGCTAAATTGCTCCGCCGCTTCGACAGTGACGTTGTCGCCAAGCAGCGTGCCATCGACCGGCGTGACCGCCGCGCCCAACACATCAAACCCGACGCTCATATTGGCACTGGAAGCCGGGGCATATACTTTGACCATCTTAAACTCCTAACTTCCAGGACAGGGTGCGCAGCAGGTCGGCGAATACGCCGGCCGCCGTGACGTCGTTCCCGGCGCCATAGCCGCGCAGCACCAGCGGCAATGGCTGATAATAATGGCTATAAAAAGCCAGCGCGTTCTCACCATTCTTAACTTTGAACAGCGGATCGTTGCCGTCAACCGCGGCTATTTTTACCCGGCAGGTACCATCCTCTTCGATGTTACCGACGTAGCGCAAGACTTTACCTTCATCGCGCGCCTTAGCAACCCGCGAGGCAAAACCATCGTCCAGCGACGGCAGGCGGGCCATAAAGGTCTCGACATCGCCGCTGGCGTCGAAGTCCGGCGGCAGCGCCGACTCGACGATAATGTCCGCCAGCTCCAGTTCACGCCCGGTCTCACGGGCCAGAATCAGCAGTTTACGCGCCACATCCACCCCGGATAAATCGTCGCGCGGATCCGGCTCGGTATACCCCATCTCACGGGCCATCGCCGTCGCCGCGGAGAAACTCACCCCCTCATCCAGCTTGCCGAAGATAAACGACAGGGAGCCGGACAGGATCCCGGAGAAATGGCGCAGCTCATCGCCGGCGTTGAGCAGGTTCTGCAGGTTCTCAATCACCGGCAGGCCCGCGCCAACGTTAGTGTCATAGAGGAACTTACGCCGCGAGCTGCTGGCCGCATGGCGCAGCTGGTGATAGTAATCCAGCGAAGAGGTATTGGCCTTTTTGTTCGGCGTCACCACATGGAAACCTTCGCGCAGGAAGTCGGCATACTGATCGGCGACCGCCTGGCTGGAGGTACAGTCGACGATCACCGGATTGAGCAGGTGGTACTCTTTCACCAGGCGGATCAGGCGGCCAAGATTAAACGGCTCTTTCGCCTCCGCCAGTTCCGCACTCCAGTTTTCCAGATTCAGGCCATGCACGCTGGTCAGCAGCGCCTGAGAATTGGCTACACCGCAGACGCGCAGATCGATATGTTTGTTCTTCAGCCACCCCTGCTGGCGCTTGATCTGCTCTAGCAGCGCGCCGCCGACGCCGCCGACGCCGATGACAAACACTTCAATCACCTGGTCGGTGTTGAACAGCATCTGATGGGTCACGCGCACGCCGGTGGTGGCGTCGTCATTGCTGACCACTACCGAAATTGAGCGCTCGGAAGAGCCCTGGGCAATCGCCACGATATTGATATTGGCGCGGGCCAGTGCCGCAAAGAATTTCGCCGAGATACCGCGCAGGGTACGCATTCCGTCGCCCACCACGGAGATGATCGCCAGACGCTCCATAATCGCCAGCGGCTCCAGCAGCCCCTCTTTCAGCTCCAGATAAAACTCATCTTCCATCGCCCGTTTGGCACGTGCGCAGTCGCTCTGCGGCACGCAGAAACTGATGCTGTACTCCGAAGAAGATTGAGTGATCAACACCACCGAGATGCCGGCGCGGGACATGGTGGCGAAGACGCGGGCCGCCATGCCGACCATCCCTTTCATCCCCGGCCCGGAGACGTTGAACATCGCCATGTTGTTGAGGTTAGAGATGCCTTTCACCGGCAAATCGTCCTCGTCGCGGCTGGCGCCGATAAGCGTTCCCGGCGCCTGTGGGTTGCCGGTATTTTTAATCAGGCATGGGATTTGGAACTGGGCGATAGGGGCGATGGTGCGCGGGTGCAGCACTTTCGCGCCAAAGTAGGAGAGCTCCATCGCCTCCTGATAAGACATCGATTTCAGCAGGCGCGCATCCGGCACCTGACGCGGATCGCAGGTGTACACTCCGTCGACATCGGTCCAGATTTCGCAGCAGTCAGCGCGCAGGCAGGCGGCCAGTACCGCAGCCGAGTAGTCGGAGCCGTTACGTCCCAGCACCACCAGCTCGCCTTTCTCATTGCCGGCGGTAAACCCGGCCATCAGGATCATATGGTCTGCCGGGATCTGGCTGGCGGCAATGCGGCGGGTGGATTCGGCGATATCGACGGTGGATTCCAGATAGTGGCCCACGGCGAGCAGTTTTTCGACCGGGTTAATGACACTGACTTTATGTCCACGGGCTTCCAGCAGACCCGCCATGATGGCGATGGAGAGCTTTTCGCCGCGGCAGATCAGCGCGGCATTGACGCTGTCCGGGCACTGACCCAGCAGGCTGATGCCGTGCAGAACATGCTTAATCTGAGCAAATTCCTGCTCCACGAAGGCTTTTAACTGGGCAAGCGGGAAAGCGGGCTGGGCGTCGGCAAGGCCCTGAAGAAGTTCGGCAAAAATGCGTTCGGCGTCGGCAATATTGGGGAGGGCATCCTGGCCGCCAATGGTCTTTTCAATCATCGCTACCAGGTGGTTAGTGATCTTCGCCGGGGCAGACAGGACCGTCGCTACCTGCCCCTGCCTGGCATTACTCTCCAGAATATCGGCAACCCGCAGAAACCGTTCCGCATTTGCCACTGATGTACCGCCGAACTTCAACACTCGCATGGTTCTTACCCCTTGATCTCTTGTCAAAAAAAAAGCCCGCACTGTTCAGGTGCGGGCTTTTTTCTGTGTTTCCTGTACGCGTCAGCCCGCACCGTTACCTGTGGTAATGGTGGTGGTGATAATGGTGGTAATCATGCCGATGCGATTCATGGATGTTGTGTACTCTGTATTTTTATCTGTCTGTATGTCCTGCCTATATTGGTTAAAGTATCTGCCGTCTTAAGTCAATGAATTTCTCAATTTGCCCCATTTCAGCAGGCTTACGTATTTTCCCGCTGCCGTGAGAAAAAACATCCAGATCGGCGGAAAACCAGCTCATAGAACAGCATACACATCCATAAATAAAAAATATGACAGAGTTTTATTCTGGCAGGTTTTTTTCAATATCATGCAGCAAACGATGCAACATTGCCGTGTCGCGCTGCTGCAGCAGGCCCAGCCGTTGCGACAACCAGTCGGCCAGTTTGGCATCATCCTCCACGCCCAAACGCGAAAGTAACGCCAGGGTACGAGTACGTAAGGCCTGCAGCTGATGATGGTCTGCCGCAGCGGCGGCGGGCGCCGTTTGTTGCATTAGCGATGCTAATTGATAACAGTAGACCATCACCGACTGGCCGAGATTCAGCGACGGATAATCCGCAGCCATCGGCACACCGGTCAACACATCAGCCAGCGCCAGCTCCTCATTGGTCAATCCGGCATCCTCACGACCAAATACCAGGGCAGTATGGTTCATCCACTGCGCCTTCTCCTCCAGCAGCGGCAACAGCTGCTGCGGCGTGGCGTAATAGTGAAAACGCGCGCGGCTGCGGGCGGTTGTGGCGACGGTGAAATCAACGTCATGCAGCGCCTCGGCAAGGGTGGGATAGGTGGTGATACCATCGAGGATGTCGCCTGAGCCATGCGCCACCCAGCGTGCCGGCGGCGCCAGGTGGGCTTCGCTATCGACGATCCGTAGTTCGCGAAATCCCATGGTTTTCATCGCCCTGGCGGCAGCGCCGACGTTCTCGGCCCGGGCAGGACCGACTAAAATAATCGTTAAACGCATTGCGGTTTCTTTCTCTCTCTCAGGCGTTATCGAGGCGCAGCGCCCCCCATTTTACGCGGTGAAAATTTACAAATTTGCAACAAAAATCACTAAAATTGCGTTTTCTTACCCATAAAAAAATCTAAACTGTTCTCAGGAGGCCGTGACAAGGAGTATGTTAACAGAACCCATTTATCCATATGATGGGCAATGCAATTTCATCTGATGCATCGTTTCAGGCTTTGGATTCACTGTATTTATTAATTTATCCACGCAACTAGTTGAGCCGGGTAAAGATTGTGACTATAAAGAGCATGGCGATGCAATGATTTCACAAGACTGTTAACGTGCTACAATTGAACTTGATATATGTCAACGAAGCGTAGTTTTATTGGGTGTTCGGCCTCTCTTAGCCTGTTATGTTGCTGTTAAAATGGTTAGGATGTCAGCCGTTTTTGACACCGTCGGGTCCAGAGGGAAAGTACCCACGACCAAGCTAATGATGTTGTTGACGTTGATGGAAAGTGCATCAAGAACGCAATTACGTACTTTAGTCATGTTACGCCGCGCATGTTAATTTGCGACATGCAGCAGGCAGGTCAGGGACTTTGGTACTTCCTGTTTCGATTTAGTTGGCAATTTAGGTAGCAAACATGCAGACCCCGCACATTCTTATCGTTGAAGACGAGTTGGTAACACGCAACACGTTAAAAAGTATTTTCGAAGCAGAAGGTTACGATGTATTCGAAGCGACCGATGGCGCGGAAATGCATCAGATCCTGTCTGAAAATGATATCAACCTGGTGATCATGGATATCAACCTGCCGGGTAAAAATGGTCTTCTGCTGGCGCGCGAGCTGCGCGAGCAGGCAGACGTCGCGCTGATGTTCTTAACCGGCCGCGACAACGAAGTGGATAAGATCCTTGGCCTCGAAATCGGCGCTGACGACTATATCACTAAACCGTTTAACCCGCGTGAACTGACTATCCGCGCGCGCAACCTGCTCTCCCGTACCATGAACCTCGGTACCGTGAGCGAAGAGCGTCGCAGCGTGGAAAGCTACAAGTTCAACGGCTGGGAACTCGATATCAACAGCCGTTCCCTGGTTAGCCCGAACGGCGAACAGTACAAGCTGCCGCGCAGTGAATTCCGCGCGATGCTGCACTTCTGCGAAAACCCGGGCAAAATTCAGTCTCGTGCCGAGCTGCTGAAGAAAATGACCGGTCGCGAGCTGAAGCCGCATGACCGTACCGTTGACGTGACCATTCGTCGGATTCGTAAACACTTCGAATCCACTCCGGATACCCCGGAAATCATCGCTACCATTCACGGTGAAGGCTACCGTTTCTGTGGCGATCTGCAGGAATAATACGATTTATTCCGCAGCCATGATGCGAAAACGGCGCCCCAGGGGCGCCGTTTTTTATGCCGTCACTCTTTCCAGAGACGCAGCTTATCGTCATCGGCAGCCGGTGTCGGAGGCACTGTGCCTTTCGGCAGCGATAACGCATACCAGTCCACGCGACGGGTCAAAAACATCAGGACGCTCAGCGCCAGCGCCAGCACCCCGGTACCCAGCAGCAGCGCGCTATCCTCAGAATGCAACAGAAACCACATCACGCCATCCAGCAGCAGTAGCGCGGCGACAAACAGCAGGCTGTTACGCCATCCTCTGAGCACTGCCTGAAGGTAGATCCCATTCATCACCGCGCCAGACAGGCTGGCCGCCAGCCAGGCGGCGGTAAAACCAATGTGCTCTGAGAGCGCCAGCAGCACCAGGTAAAACAGCACCAGCGATAAGCCCACCAGCAGATATTGCATCGGATGCAGGGGACGACGGGTCAGGCTCTCGAACACGAAAAAAGCCATAAAGGTCAGCCCGATTAACAGGATGGCATATTTTGTCGCCCGATCGGTTAGCTGGTACTGGTCGGCAAGGGACATCACATCGGCACTGAACGCCGGCAGTCGCGACCACGGGATCTCCATATCATCCTTGAAATAGCTCCCCATATCGTTGGCGAACCAGCTGCTTTGCCAGTGGGCGCGATAGCCGGCAGCACTCACTTCCCGTTGAGTTGGCAGGAAGCTGCCGAGAAAACCGGGATGCGGCCAGTTACTGGTCAGCTGCAGCTCGCTGTTACGCCCGAGCGGCACCAGTGAAAACTCTCCCGTCCCGTTCAGATCGAGTGAAAAGGCAATCTCAAGCGGCTTGTTGTCCTCCGCCAGCGCAGGCATTGGCATATGAATACCTGCGCCATCGCCGCTTATCCCCAGCCCCGGCTCCACGCTTAATACGTTACCGTTGACCTCCGGGGCATGGATGGCACCAATGCCGCGGGCATCGCCGACGCTCACCACCAGCAGCGGCTGGCCTAAGACGATATTCGTTTTTCTCAGCGCCGCCAGACGCAGCGGATCAAACGAGGCCTTAATCTGCAAGGCGTTATGCCAGACCTGGCCGCTGTAGATGCCCACCCTCCTCGACTCCACGGTCTGTTTGCCGGTGACCGCCAGCGACTCCGGCAGCCAGTAATACACCCAGCTCCGCTGATAGTTGACCTCTTTTTGGTTCTCCATGCGGGTCAGGGTCTCGGTTATCGGAATAGCGATCAGCGGTCCGGCGAGTTTTTGCGAGCCGCTGGTGCTTTGCTCAATGGCGTCCACCACTTCGCTACGATAATCCGCTCGCTCATTAATAAGCTCCCTGACCATCATTAACGGCAAAGATAGCAGCACAATACAGCCTATTAACGTGGTGATTTTCCAGAATAACGGTGATTTCAACATAGCCTTTCTCCCTATCGTGATGGCCTCACAATAGGACGGCTGTGTGGGGAGAATTTGAAGCTATGTGAAGGGACGGTGAAGTCGCAGCGTGGCGACCACGCCGCCTTCGGGCCGATTGTGCAGATTGATATCGCCGTGATGCAGGCGCGCGACTTCACGAACGAACGCCAGCCCAAGGCCGCTGCTCTTATGGCCGTCTTCGCGCGGCAGCGAATAGAATCGCTCAAAGATTCGTTCCAGGGCATAGTCCGGAATACCGCACCCGTTGTCGATAACGCTCAATTGCACCTCTTCATTTCGCTTCTCCGCAGCCAGGGCGATCTCACCGCCCTGGGGGGTAAAGTCAATCGCGTTGTCGAGCAGATTACCCAGCGCCTGGGCCAGCAGCTCGCCATCGCCATTGACCAGCATCCCACTCTCCCGCCAGCGCAGGGTGATAGCTTTCGCCGCCAGAGCGATGTTGCGCTCCTCCGTCAGCCGTTGGTATAGCGCATCTATCGACACCGGATGCTGCTTTATCTCCAGCCGGCTTTCCAGTCTCGCCTGCTGGAGCAGCCGCTCCACCAGCAGTTGCATCCGGGTGTTTTGCGCGAGGATATTATCAGTAAACCGCGCCGCCACCTCAGGTGGCGGCCCTTCGCGCAGGATCTCCGCCGCGCCGCGGATGGCCGCCAGCGGGCTTTTCAGTTCATGGGTCAGGTCATAGACATAGTTTTCGATGGCATTCTTACCTTCGAGCTTTACCCGCATGCTCTCCAGAGCCTGGGCCAGCTTGCGCAATTCGCTGCTGCCAACCTCCGGCAGCGGCAGCGGGCGCTCAGCGGTCACCGAGTCCGCATAGCGCACCAGCTTGCCGATAGAGAAATTGATCCACCAGACGACGCCGCCGCCAATCAACAGCGCAATGCCCAGCAGGGCGCCGCCGGCCCAGAGGATCCGCCGCTCGCTGCGCTTAATGACCGGCGTCATCGCCAGGTTGGGTTTACCGACGCTCAGCACGCCGATAATCCGCCCCTTATCCATCACCGGCGCGGCGATATACATCACCGAGCTGGCTTCATCATGCGGATCGCTGCGCGTACTGCGCGCGCCGTACTGGCCGCGCAGGGTGAGCCAGACATCGTTCCAGCGCGAATAGTCCTGCCCTGTCGCCTGCCCGCTGGAGTCAAACACCACCTTGCCCCGGGCATCGGTCAGATAGACGCGGTACTCATTACGTACCTTTTTAATTCCGCCAATATTGGCGTTGAGCGGCTGCTGGTTGAGCTGGTGAAAGGCCTGCGCCAGCCTGCCCTGCTGCGGGTTTGCCGCCAGCAGATCCTCACGCGCCAGCGCCGCCAACAGGGTAGCGGTATCATTGAGGGTCCCCTCTGTCGCCCGGCGCACGCCCGGCTTCACTTCCTGGACAAAGATCGACAGCACAAACCACGCGGCGATCGCGACGATAAGAAAATAGCCCAGCAGCAGGCGCATGCCGATACGCATCAGCCGCGCCCCAGGCTGTAGCCCATACCGCGATGGGTATTGATTGGCGCCTTTTCAGGATTCACAGCCCGCAGCTTAGCGCGCAGGGTTTTGATATGGGTATCGACGGTACGGTCGAGGCTTTCCCAGGCATCGCTCCACACCAGCTCCATCAGCTGCTGACGGGAGAAGACGCGACCGGGCGCGTGAAGCAGGGTTTTCAGCAGCAGAAATTCGTAGCGCGTCAGATTCAGCGGCTGGCCGAACCAGCTGATCGCCGCCGCCTGCTCATCGAGCACAAACTCGCCGACGCGTACCACCGGCGATGGCGCGGCAAACTTCTGCAGCCGCCGCAGCACGGTTCGCACCCGCGCGCAGACTTCGCGTGGTGAAAACGGCTTGGCGATGTAATCGTCAGCGCCGATTTCCAGCCCCAGCAGCTTATCGACCTCGTCGCTACGCGCCGTCAAAAACAGCACCGGCAGCGCCGGATAACGCGTCAGCAGACGCCGACAGAGCTCGAAGCCGCTGATATCCGGCAAGCCGACGTCGAGGATGGCGACATCTGGCGCCTGATGCGCCGCCGCCTCCAGCGCGGGCAAACCGCGGCCAAAGACGCTGACCTGGAAGCCCTCCTGCTGCAGCATGTAAACCAGGGTATCAGCGATACTCTGTTCATCCTCAACTAACCAAATCCGTGGCTGCTGCATGCGCGCTCCCGTTTATTTATTCCATGGCATGATCGGCACGGCGCTGATGGCGTTCTTCGGCGAGCCATCAACCACTTTATCCGAGTAGGTCAGATAGACCAGCGCATTGCGCTTCGCATCATAGAATCGCACGACCTGCAGTTTTTTAAACACCAGCGAGGTACGCTTCTGGAACACCACGTCGCCCTGGCTTTTGCCGTTTTTGATTTTGTCCGTTAGCTCAATCGGCCCGACCTGCTGGCAGGAAATCGCCGCGTCAGAGGTATCTTCCGCCAGCCCCAGCCCGCCTTTGATGCCACCGGTTTTCGCCCGGCTGATATAGCAGGTCACGTTCTGTACATCCGGATCGTCAAAGGCTTCGACGACGATTTTGTGATCCGGCCCTAACCATTTGAAGACCGTATCCACGGAACCAATCTGCTCCGCCTGAGCCAGCTGGCTACCGGCCAGCAGGAGCAGCCCCATCGCAAACTTCTTGTATTTCATATTGTTACCATTATTAAAAAATATAGCTGAGTGATTATCACGCACTTAGCAGAAAAGGTTTATAGATCACAGCTTTACAAAATTATCGTTCAAATCCCCTGACCTACCGCATTTAAAAGCAAAAAAAACACTGAATGCTAAAACATCAAAAAATGCTATTATCCGCTACTTTAATATCAGGCACCTGTGTTTAAGGATGGGGACATTTTATGGATCAAGCAGGGATTATTCGCGATCTCCTTAGCTGGCTGGAAGGTCACCTGGATCAGCCGCTTTCTCTGGATAATGTGGCGGCGAAGGCAGGTTATTCCAAGTGGCATTTGCAGCGAATGTTTAAGGATGTCACCGGCCATGCCATCGGTGCCTATATTCGCGCGCGCCGCTTGTCGAAATCTGCTGTCGCATTACGCCTGACCGCCCGTCCAATCCTTGATATTGCGCTGCAGTACCGTTTCGACTCCCAGCAGACCTTCACCCGAGCGTTTAAGAAGCAATTCTCGCTGACGCCGGCGCTCTACCGCCGCTCGCCGGACTGGAGCTCGTTCGGTATGCGCCCGCCGCTGCGTCTTGGCGAATTTACCCTGCCGAAACATGAGTTTATCACTCTGCCCCCTACTCAGCTGCTTGGCGTGACCCAGAGCTATACCTGTAAGCTCGAGGAAATCTCCGATTTTCGTAACCAGATGCGGGTCCAGTTCTGGCGAGACTTCCTCGGCAACTCACCGTCAATCCCCCCGGTGCTCTACGGGCTGCATGAGCCGCGTCCGAGCCTGGAAAAAGACGATGAGCAGGAAGTATTCTATACCACCGCGCTGACGCCGGAGATGGCTAACGGCCACCTGCAGCATGCCCATCCAGTGACCCTGGAGGGCGGCGAGTATGTCATGTTTACGTATGAAGGGCTGGGTACCGGTCTGCAGGAATTCATCCTGACCGTCTACGGCACCTGCATGCCGATGCTGAACCTGACGCGTCGCAAGGGGCTGGATATTGAACGCTTCTACCCTGAAGATGAAAGCCGGGATCAGGCCACGCCGATTCAGTTGCGCTGCGAGTATCTGATCCCGATCCGCCGTTAACGCTGCAGCTCGTCCATTGCGGGGGCGTCAAGATGCGAGACGTCGCCCGCCGTTTCCACCACCCAGCCGGAAGCCAGCCACGGGCTTTGCTGATAGTCGACGCGCGAAATAGAGCAGTTGCGCAGCCGCAGACGACGCTCAGCGTACGCCGGCAGCCCTAATATCGTGCTCACCAGGCAGCCCAGCGCGATCCCATGACTCACCAGCAGCGGCCGGCTACCGGCGGGTAATTCCAGACAGGATGCCAGCGCCGCATGCATACGCTCGCTGAGCTCCTGCATCGATTCGCCCTGCGGAATACGACCGTCCGGTGTGCCGTTGACCAGCTGGCGACGCCAGCCTTCTTCTTCTTCGCTGAGCGAGTCGATATGGCGCTTCTCCAGCACCCCCATATCCAGTTCGCGCAGGCGCGCATCGGCGATCACGCTGCAGCCGCAGGCTTCGGCGATAATTTCTGCTGTGCGGCGGGTTCGCCCCAGATCGCTGGTAATGATATGGGTGATCCCCAGCGTTCTGGCGCGCTCGCCCACCTGCCAGGCCTGACGCTCACCATGGGCGGTCAGCGGGCTGTCGGACTGCCCCTGAATACGTCGCTCGGCGTTCCACTGCGTTTCACCGTGGCGAACAAGGTATACTTGTAACATGCTTTTTTTCCGTTCTGGACTCGTTATCAACCGCTTTCGGGCATTACCGCCTGCCCTCGGGGTGATTTAGAGTATACTGCGATGACGTTAGTTTATTCTGAGTTGTTTTGATTATGCACCATGTTGTCTCAGCGACCACTAATCCCGCCAAAATTCAGGCAATTCTGCAGGCTTTTGACGAGATTTTCGGCGAAGGATCCTGCCACATTGAGTCCGTCGCCGTCGAGAGCGGCGTGCCGGAACAGCCCTTCGGCAGCGAGGAAACGCGCGCTGGCGCACGAAATCGCGTCGCCAATGCGCGCCTTGCCCGGCCAAATGCCGATTTCTGGGTAGCTATCGAAGCCGGTATCGACGATGACAGCACCTTTAGCTGGGTGGTCATCGAAAGCGCCAGCCAGCGCGGAGAAGCGCGCTCAGCCACGCTGCCGTTGCCTGACGTTATTCTTGAGCAGGTTCGCGCTGGCGAAGCCCTCGGCCCGGTCATGTCGCAGTATACCGGCATCGATCAGATCGGTCGTAAAGAGGGGGCGATTGGGGTTTTCACCGGCGGCAGATTAACCCGCAGCAGCGTTTACCACCAGGCGGTCGTGCTGGCGCTAAGCCCGTTCCATAACGCTATTTATCGCTAGCCAGCAGCGTCTGCTCCAGCCACTGGCGCAGCTCTACCGGCGCCGATTTCAGGCTGTTCGACCCGCGGGTAATGGTCGCAATTCCGGCGCCGAGCTCATTTTTCAGCTCACGCTGGCTCATCTCGCCGCGCAGCAACTCTTCGATAATGCGCACCCGGGTACCCAGGGCTTCGCGCTCGTCGGGCGTCAGCATCAGCTGCAGCAACGGCAGATGCAGATCCTCAGCATAGGCCTGCTGAAGCAGGGCAACAAAGCGCAGCCACTCCTGATGACGTTGTTCGGCAACGGCCGCGGAATAGGGAGATTGTTGGGTCATATCGCGCCACCATATTGAGACGGGCAGCTTACGCTGCCCGTCGAATGTACTCTTCAACGAGTACAAAGCATAACATACTTCCCGGCGATCAGTAACGCTGGCGCCACTCCGCATCGCTGAGGATCTTATCCTGCTGCCCCATAAAGTAGCGGTAGTAGGCGTCATAGGAGAGGACATTCTTCACGTAGCCGCGGGTTTCCGAAAACGGAATACTCTCGACAAACGCCACGGCGTCGATCCGTCCGGCGCTGTTCCCCTGCCAGCTGCGTACCCGGCCCGGCCCGGCGTTATAGGCCGCTGAGGCGTAGATACGGTTATTGCCGAACTGCTGATAAACGTACTGCAGATAGCTGGTGCCGATGTTGATGTTGGTTTCCGGATCCAACAGCTGCGACGGGCCGCTGTAGCCGGGAATGCTGAACATACTGACGGTATGCGTCGCGGTGCCCGGCATAATCTGCATCAGTCCGCTGGCGCCGACCGGCGAGCGCACTTTCGGGTTCCAGGCGCTCTCCTGACGGGCAATCGCCATCGCGTAGCTCTGCGGAATATCTTTGCCGCTAACATAGCGGGCAAACAGGTCGTTATAGGCCAGCGGGAAACGTTCTTCCAGCTGATCCCACAGCTTACCGGCGATCGTCGCCTGCACGCTCAGATCCCACCAGTGCTGATCGAAGGCATAGCGCGCCAGCTGCGCCTGCTGGGATTTGGTGCGACTAGTGACCAGGTTGGCCCATTCGGTGCGCGCGGTGTTATCCATATTCCAGTACATCAGCTCACGTACCCGCGCCATCTCCGGCCCGGAGGCCAGCGCCGGATCGATGGTGCCCGAGGCTTTATCGATGCGGAAGGTATACTCCTCGCCAAGACGCTGCGCGGCGACCATCGGGTAGAAGCCTCGCTGTTGCATCAACGAGCGAAGGATCGCCTGCGCCTCCTCATCCCTGCCGCGCTCCAGCAGCAGATCCGCCTGCCAGTAGCGCCATTCGTCTTTCTCTTTCGCCTCCATCGGCAGGCGCGCCAGCCAGGTGTTGAGGCCATGGCGATCGCCCGTCCCCAACGCCATCCGTACCCGCCGCTCCACCAGCGGCGTGGACTGCGAACGCATGATTGCGTCATCGCGCCAGATGGCCTGCTCTTCGGTTACATCGCTACCCATCAGGCGCCAGGCGACAATATCGCGCAGTTCCTGGGTCTGATCCTCATTGAGCTGCTGAGCCTGTACCAGCGAAGGGATCATCAGGCGGGCATTTTCCACGTCCTGGCGGGCGACGCTGGCGAAGGCGACGGCGGCCATCTGACGGGTAAAGTCCGTCGCCCCGGTGGTGCGGGCGAAGGTGAGGACGCTGTTTGGATCGTTAGCCAGGGCGACCACGGCGCTGGCGATGCTCTGGTAGTTGGCGGGCATTTGCTGGGCCAGCGATTTCACCAGCCCGATATTGCCGGCCTTCATCGCCAGGCGGATCCGTTCGAGATAGGCCAGCGGATCCTGCTGACCGGAGTCGCGCCAGGCGCTGAACAGCGGTTCACAGGCGCCGGGCTGATTCTTGCCCGTCAGCCACAGCTCTTTCGCCCCGCTCCAGGCCTCCTGCGACTGTCCCACGCTCAGCTTGGCGTAGTAATAGTTGCACTGCGCCTCGGTGCTGGTCGGCTTATCCGGGCTAAACGCCAGCAAGCCGCGCCAGTCGCTGCGCCGGGCCAGTTCATTCACGAAGCGCGAACGTAATGAACGCGCAGGGGGCAGCGTCGGATTGGCGTCAATAAAGTTTTTCACCACCAGCGCCGGCTGGTTCATCAGATCGTCGGTGATCTGTCGGTACTGCAAATAGGGATACAGGGGATAGGTGCTTAACGTGGGCATCAGCTGGTCGACTACATCCATCTGCCGGTTATCCCACGCCTGCTTAATTTGTGCGTAGCGGCTGCGCTGTTCATCCAGTGAATCCGCATGCGCCAGCTGACTCAACGTCAACAAACCAACGCTGGCAGCCAAAAGATGCCACGTCATTTTTTTGGCTTTTTCCACAAGCTCTTCCTCTTTCCGGTGCATTTTCGCAGCATCGTGCCGCTTAAAAACCCCTGCCGGTTCGGCAGGCGGCTTTACTTATGCTAATCAGACAACGCTAAACGCGCCATGTCCTGGACATTTTTTTACGCTTCTGTGAATCCTGTCGCCTCGCTGGGATTAGCGCGCGAAAAAGGCTACACTTCGGCTTTGAACTATCTATCAAAATAGAAAGAGGCGAAGTCCAACGTGGCTCAATTCGTTTATACCATGCATCGTGTCGGCAAAGTGGTTCCGCCGAAACGTCATATTTTGAAAAATATCTCCCTCAGCTTTTTCCCTGGCGCGAAAATCGGTGTGCTCGGTCTGAACGGCGCCGGTAAATCTACCCTGCTGCGCATCATGGCCGGTATCGACACCGAGATCGAAGGTGAAGCGCGTCCGCAGCCCGGCATCAAAATCGGCTACCTGCCGCAGGAGCCGCAGCTCAACCCGGAGCACACCGTGCGCGAGTCCGTGGAAGAAGCGGTCGCCGAAGTGGTTAACGCGCTGAAGGGGCTGGACGAAGTCTATGCCAAATACGCCGAGCCGGATGCGGACTTCGATAAGCTTGCCGCACAGCAAGGCAAGTTCGAAGAGATTATCCAGGCGCACGACGGCCACAACCTGAACGTCCAGCTGGAGCGCGCGGCCGACGCCCTGCGCCTGCCGGACTGGGATGCGAAAATCGCTAATCTTTCCGGTGGTGAACGCCGCCGCGTCGCGCTGTGCCGTCTGCTGCTGGAAAAACCGGATATGCTGCTGCTCGACGAACCGACCAACCACCTCGACGCCGAGTCCGTCGCCTGGCTGGAACGCTTCCTGCACGACTTCGAAGGCACCGTGGTGGCGATTACCCACGACCGTTACTTCCTTGATAACGTCGCCGGCTGGATCCTCGAGCTTGACCGCGGCGAAGGTATTCCGTGGGAAGGCAACTACTCCTCCTGGCTGGAGCAGAAAGACCAGCGTCTGGCGCAGGAAGCTTCTCAGGAAGCCGCACGCCGCAAATCTATCGAGAAAGAACTCGAGTGGGTTCGCCAGGGCGCGAAAGGCCGTCAGTCTAAGGGCAAAGCCCGCCTGGCGCGCTTTGAAGAGCTTAACAACGTTGAATATCAGAAACGTAACGAGACTAACGAACTGTTCATTCCGCCAGGCCCGCGTCTGGGCGATAAAGTTCTGGAAGTCAGCCATCTGCGCAAATCTTACGGCGACCGCGTTCTGATTGACGATCTGAGCTTCTCGGTACCGAAAGGCGCTATCGTCGGCATCATCGGTCCGAACGGCGCGGGTAAATCCACCCTCTTCCGCATGATGTCCGGCCAGGAACAGCCTGATTCCGGCACCATCACCCTGGGTGAAACCGTTAAGCTGGCTTCCGTCGATCAGTTCCGCGACGCGATGGACAACAGTAAGACCGTGTGGGAAGAAGTGTCTGGCGGCCTGGATATCATGAAGATCGGCAACACCGAGATGCCGAGCCGCGCCTACGTGGGCCGCTTTAACTTCAAAGGCGTCGACCAGGGTAAACGCGTTGGCGAGCTGTCCGGCGGTGAACGTGGTCGTCTGCACCTGGCGAAACTGCTGCAGGTCGGCGGTAACGTCCTGCTGCTCGATGAACCAACCAACGACCTGGATATCGAAACCCTGCGCGCGCTGGAAAACGCCCTGCTGGAGTTCCCGGGCTGCGCGATGGTTATCTCGCACGACCGCTGGTTCCTTGACCGTATTGCCACCCACATTCTGGATTACCAGGATGAAGGTAAGGTTGAGTTCTTCGAAGGTAACTTTACCGAGTACGAAGAGTACAAGAAACGCACTCTCGGCGCCGACGCGCTGGAGCCGAAGCGAATCAAGTACAAACGTATCGCGAAATAAAACGCAAAAAGGCAACGCAAGTTGCCTTTTTTAATGTTTGCTCCCTCTCCCATTGGGAGAGGGTTGGGGTGAGGGCTACAGCCCGCAGAGCACCTACCCCTGCTCGCCCATCAGCTGTTTCACCAGCTCGACGCAGCGCAGGAACCGGGCATCGTAGTCCGACTCCTTCACATGGACGAATTCGATCTCGTTCTCTTTCAGCAGCGATACCAGCAACGACTGAAACTCTTTACGATCCACCGAGCTTCCAAGACTGCGCAGTCCATCGGCCACCCACGGGGTATTGTTCTCCAGCAGGATCACCAGGTCGAAGCGGTATTCATCAATCAGCGCCTGCACAAACGGGTGCTCACGTCCCTCGTACTTCAGACAGAAGGCCTGAGTGCTGACGAAGTCGGTATCGATGAACGCCACCTTGTTGGCATATTTCACCGCAAAATCAATATACTGCGCATGCCCAAGGGCAATTTTATCGTAATCCGAATACTGGAGCGCCATCTCATCGCCGCCGAGATGCGAAAAAACATAATCCCGGCCATATTCCCAGGCGCTGGTGGTATTGAAGATATTGGCGAGTTTATTGACCAGCGTCGATTTACCGCTCGACTCGCCGCCGAGGATCGCCACCGTCCGCACAAAGAACGGTTTCACTTCCGTCGGAATATATTCCCAGTAGCGGAACGGGTTCTCGCGGATCTGCCCGCCGCTAATATTCATAAAGGTCCGCTTAGGATCGATAAGCACCGTCTCGATCCCCAGATGCTCAAGGTACTGCGGCGCATCGGCCTCTTCCGAGGTATAGATCCGGTTCGGCTCGATCCCTTTTTCGCTCATAAAAGCGCGGATCCCATGGCTCCAGACGTCCCAGCCGTGCGGATAGGGCTCCATCCCCTCTTCATTGAAGGCGTGGATGCGAATATTCTTCTGATATTTAAAGGTTTGCAGCAGCCAGCGCAGGCGGTCAGGCACCGTCGGCTGTTGCGACATGGCGCTCTCTTCAAACAGCTCGCGGTCGCGGGTATCGTCATAGCCCATAATGATATGCAGCTCATCGACCTGGCTACAGGCGCGCTGTATCAGGTAGATATGCCCGGTATGCAGCGGGTAAAACTTACCAAACACCACGCCGACGCTTTTCTGTCGGCGGGGAAACTCCAGCCCGAGGAAACGATGCAGCGCTTCAAGCTTCTGCGCGCTCGGGCTTTTGATTTTGGCATTCAGCAGCTGGCTAAGATACCCCTTGGTCATTCCGCTGGCTTCCGCCACCTGCTGCAGGGTACAGCCTTTCTGCTTAATGGCGCTTTTTAAATAGTCAAATGACGACATCGCTAATCTCCTTTTAACTTATTATAAGTCGTCAAAAACGCTTAGCGCGTCTGAAAGCTTTTTCACGCCAAAGATTTGCATGCCTTCCGGCACTTTTTTCGGCACATTGGCCGCCGGGACGATGGCGCGGCGAAAGCCGTGCTTCGCCGCTTCGGAGATACGCTCCTGACCGCTCGGTACCGGGCGAATTTCCCCGGCCAGCCCCACTTCGCCAAAGACCACCAGATCCTGCGGCAGAGGACGGTCGCGCAGGCTGGAGACCATCGCCAGCAGCAGCGCCAGGTCGGCGCTGGTTTCCGTGACCTTCACCCCGCCGACCACATTGACGAAGACGTCCTGATCGGCCATCTGTAGGCCGCCGTGACGGTGCAGCACCGCCAGCAGGATCGCCAGACGGTTCTGTTCCAGCCCCACCGCAACGCGGCGCGGGTTGGACATCATCGAGTGATCGACCAGCGCCTGGATCTCCACCAGCAGCGGGCGGGTCCCTTCCCAGACCACCATCACCGAGCTACCGGAGGTGATTTCATCTCCCCGGCTGAGGAAGATAGCGGACGGGTTGCTCACTTCGCGCAGGCCCTGCTCGGTCATGGCGAAGACGCCCAGCTCGTTCACCGCGCCAAAGCGGTTTTTATGGCTGCGCAACGTGCGGAAGCGGGAGTCGGCATCCCCGTCCAGCAGCACCGAGCAGTCGATACAGTGCTCCAGCACCTTCGGACCGGCCAGCGAGCCGTCTTTGGTGACGTGGCCGACCATCACAATCGCCACGCCGCGAGTTTTAGCAAAGCGCGTCAAATAGGCCGCGGTTTCCCGTACCTGGGCGACGCTGCCCGGCGACGACTGCACGTCGGCCATATGCATCACCTGGATGGAGTCGATCACCATCAGCTGCGGCTTTTCTTCATCGGCGATCTGACAGATCTGCTCAATGCTGGTTTCCGAGAGCATGTTCAGGTTGGCCGTTGGCAACCCGAGACGATGGGCGCGCATCGCCACCTGCTGCAGGGACTCCTCCCCGGTGACGTACAGGGTTTTCATCCCTTCCGCCAGTTTGCAGAGGGTTTGCAGCAGCAGCGTCGATTTGCCCGCGCCGGGGTTGCCGCCAATCAGGATCGCGCTGCCCGGCACTACGCCGCCGCCCAGCACGCGGTCGAATTCTTTAAAGCCGGTGGAGAAACGCGGCAGCGCCTCCAGGCTGATATCTGACAGCTTCTGCACCTTCGACACGCCGGCGTTACCGGCATAGCCTGAAAGACGCTCGTTTCTCGCCACCTGCGGCGACGCGGCGATGCGCATCTCGGTGATGGTGTTCCAGGCATGGCAGGCGCTGCACTGCCCCTGCCAGCGCGGATAATCCGCACCACATTCATTACAGACAAATGCGCGTTTTGGAGCTTTCGCCACGTTTACCTCTTACTTTTGGTTCATGCTGCCCGAGAGAATACAGAATACCCCCATCAGGTCAGCGTGGCGGATAGTCACTTCCGCCTGTTCATTCACTTTGGGCTTCGCGTGATAGGCGATGCCAAGCCCTGCTGCCTTAATCATCGGCAGGTCGTTGGCGCCATCGCCGATAGCCACGGTTTGCGCCGTTGGGATCTCATACTTTTCCGCCAGCTTGCGCAACGTATTGGCTTTATATTTCGCATCGACGATATCGCCGAGCACGTTGCCGGTGAGCTTGCCGTCGCGGATCTCCAGCTCATTGGCGAATACCGCGTCGAGATGCAGTTTGTCGCGCAGATACTCGGCAAAGAAGGTGAAACCGCCGGAGGCGATCGCCACTTTCCAACCCAGCGTTTCCAGCTTGAGCACCAGCTGCGCCAGGCCCGGCATCAGCGGCAGCGCGTCGCGAACCTGCAGCAAAATACTGGCATCGGCGTCTTTCAGCGTCGCCACGCGCTGGCGCAGGCTGGCGGTGAAGTCCAGCTCGCCACGCATCGCCCGCTCGGTCACTTCCGAGACCAGCTCGCCGGTGCCGGCCAGTTTCGCAATCTCATCGATGCATTCGATCTGAATCGCCGTGGAGTCCATGTCCATCACCAGCAGGCCCGGGGTGCGCAAATGGGGAATTTTACCCAATGGCGCGACGTCCAGCCCCGCCTCATGCGCCAGTCGCGTCGCACGGGGAGTCAGCGAACCGGCCAGACGGATCACCTGGTAATCCTCGACCACCCAGGAGGCAACGATCACTAACGCGGCGCCCAGCTCACGCTGCCACGCCGTCAGCCGACGTTTATCCAGACCGCGACCATACAGCAGCCAGCCGCTGCGCCCGGCGTGATAATCCAGCGGCATGACCTCGTCGCCGCTCAGGGAAAGCGGCAACCCAGGCCACAGGGAAACGTCTTCAGGCAGGTCGCACCAGGTCAAACTGTTAGGCATTACGGCTCCACATCTCTTCATTCAGGCGAGGAAAATAACGCATGAGGCTACCTTGTAACCAGCGCTTCTGGCAACATTAAGCTGCAAATTTTCAAAGGTGGAATATGGTTCGCGCAAAACTGAAATTCCGGCTGCATCGTGCGGTCATTGTTCTTATCTGTCTCGCCCTGCTCGTCGCGCTGATGCAGGGCGCTTCGTGGTTCAGTCAGAACAGTCAGAAACAACGCAATCCGCAGCTGGAAGAGCTGGCCCGCACGCTGGCGCAGCAGGTGGTGCTGAATCTCGCGCCGCTGATGCGCAGCGAGACGCCTGACGAGAAGCGCATCAATCAGCTGTTGACCCAGCTAACCCATAACAGCCGCGTCCTGGACGCCGGCGTATATGACGAACAGGGCGACCTGGTGGCGCGCTCTGGCGAAAGCGTCGAGGTTCGCGACCGGCTGGCGCTGGATGGTAAAAAAGCCGGCGGCTACTTCAACCAGCAGATTGTCGAACCGGTGCCAGGAAAAAACGGCCCGCTGGGCTACCTGCGTCTGACCCTCGATACTCATACCCTGGCGACCGAGGCGAAGCAGGTGGATAATACCACCAATATCTTACGCCTGATGCTGTTACTGTCCCTGGCTATCGGCGTGGTGCTGACCCGCACGCTGCTGCAGGGCAAACGCACCCGCTGGCAGCAATCGCCCTTCCTGCTCACCGCCAACAAGCCGGTTGAGGATGAAGACGATGAAAAGAAAGGAAATCTATAATGTCCACATTGCGCCTCCTGCTCTCTGACTCTTACGACCCGTGGTTCAACCTGGCGGTCGAGGAGTGCATTTTCCGCCAGATGCCCGCCACCCAGCGGGTGCTGTTCCTGTGGCGCAATGCCGATACCGTGGTCATCGGCCGCGCGCAGAACCCGTGGAAGGAGTGTAATACCCGCCGCATGGAGGAAGACCATGTGCGGCTGGCCCGTCGCAGCAGCGGCGGCGGCGCGGTGTTCCACGACCTCGGCAATACCTGCTTTACCTTTATGGCAGGCAAACCGGAGTACGACAAAACCGTCTCCACCGCTATTGTGCTGACGGCGCTTAATTCACTCGGCGTAACCGCCGAAGCCTCCGGGCGCAACGATCTGGTGGTCAAAACCGACAGCGGCGACCGCAAAGTCTCCGGCTCCGCCTATCGTGAAACCATGGACCGCGGTTTTCATCACGGTACCCTGCTGCTCAACGCCGATTTAAGCCGTCTCGCCAACTACCTCAACCCGGACCAGAAAAAGCTGCAGGCTAAAGGCATTACCTCGGTGCGCGGACGGGTGGCGAACCTGGTTGAGCTGCTGCCGGGCATTACCCATCAGCAAGTTTGCGAGGCGATCCAGGAAGCATTCTTCAGCCATTACGGCGAACGGGTGGACGCCGAGGTGATCTCCCCGGACAACACGCCGGATCTACCAAATTTTGCTGAGACATTCGCCCGTCAGAGCAGCTGGGAGTGGAACTTCGGCCAGGCGCCGGCCTTCTCTCATCTTCTGGACGAGCGCTTTCGCTGGGGCGGCGTTGAGCTGCATTTTGACGTCGAAAAAGGGCATATCACCCGCGCGCAGGCCTTTACCGATAGCCTGAACCCGGCGCCGCTGGAGGCCCTGGCGGCACGCTTAGTCGGCTGTCAGTATCGGGCAGAAGTATTACAGCAGCAGTGCGAGGCGCTGGTCGGCGATTTCCCGGAGCAGGAAGCGGAACTGAAAGAACTGTCGGCGTGGATTGCCGGCGCAGTGCGCTGATAAAAAAGCCCGCTGCGCTTAGCGGGCCTGGAAAACCGTAGGCCGGGTCAGACGAAGCCGCCACCCGGCACAACAGCTCTTACTCTTTATCGCCCAGCAGCACGGATTCCAGTGCGATTTTGATCATGTCGTTGAACGTGGTCTGACGTTCAGCGGCAGTGGTCTGCTCGTGGGTACGGATGTGGTCGGAGACGGTGCAGATGGTCAGCGCTTTCGCGCCGAACTCCGCCGCCACGCCGTAGATACCCGCCGCTTCCATTTCCACGCCCAGAATGCCGTATTTTTCCATCACGTCGAACATGGACGGGTCCGGCGTATAGAACAGGTCTGCGGAGAAGATGTTGCCGACGCGCGCGTCAACGCCCAGCGCTTTCGCCGCGTCTACCGCATTACGCACCATGCCGAAATCGGCAATCGCCGCAAAATCATGGTCTTTGAAACGCAGACGGTTCACTTTAGAGTCGGTGCACGCGCCCATGCCGATCACCACGTCACGCAGTTTGACATCTTCACGCACCGCGCCGCAGGATCCCACGCGGATGATTTTCTTCACGCCGAAATCGGTGATCAGCTCTTTGGTGTAGATAGAGCAGGACGGGATACCCATCCCGTGGCCCATCACGGAGATTTTGCGGCCTTTATAGGTACCGGTGAAGCCCAGCATGCCGCGCACGTTGTTCACTTCACGCACGTCTTCGAGGAAGGTTTCTGCAATGTGCTTCGCGCGCAGCGGGTCGCCCGGCATCAAAACGACGTCAGCGAAATCGCCCATTTCTGCGTTAATGTGAGGAGTTGCCATCTTCAGTTCCTTTTACATTGTTGTTTTTGCCGGGTGGCGGCTACGCCTTACCCGGCCTACAAATCGTAGGCCCGGATCGCTGTGCGCCACCGGGCAATGACCTCAGAACATGGCTTTGCCATATTCCATGTCAGACGTACCAAAGTATTTCGCAATAGTCTGGCCGATGTCCGCGAAGGTTTCACGGTGACCGAGCGAACCTGGTTTCACTTTCGGGCCGTACACCAGCACCGGGATATGCTCGCGGGTGTGGTCAGTACCAGTCCAGGTCGGGTCGCAGCCGTGGTCGGCGGTGAGGATCAGGATGTCGTCCTCACCAACCAGCTCCATCAGCTCCGGCAGACGGCGGTCGAACAGCTCCAGACCCGCCGCGTAGCCAGCGACGTCACGACGGTGGCCCCAGGAGGAGTCAAAATCGACGAAGTTAGTGAAGACGATAGTCTCGTCGCCCGCTTCCTTCATCTCTTTGATGGTCGCGTCGAACAGCGCGTCCAGCCCGGTGGCTTTCACTTTCTTAGTGATACCGCAGTTGGCGTAGATATCGGCGATTTTACCCACGGACACCACGTGGCCGTTTTTCTCGTCGACCAGCTTCTGCAGCACGGTCGGCGCCGGCGGCTCTACCGCCAGGTCGTGACGGTTACCGGTACGCTGGAAGTTACCGGCTTTGTCGCCCACGAAAGGACGAGCAATCACGCGACCAATGTTATAGCCGCCTTCGGTCAGCTCTTCACGCGCGATTTCGCACAGCTCATACAGCTTGTCGAGGCCAAAGGTCTCTTCGTGGCAGGCGATCTGGAACACCGAGTCAGCGGAGGTATAGAAGATCGGTTTCCCGGTTTTCATATGCTCTTCGCCGAGCTGATCGAGGATCACCGTCCCGGAGGAGTGGCAGTTGCCGAGATAGCCCGGCAGGTTGGCGCGTTTCACCAGCTTATCCAGCAGCTCCTGCGGGAAACTGTTTTCCTGGTCGCTGAAGTAGCCCCAGTCAAACAGCACCGGCACGCCGGCGATTTCCCAGTGGCCGGACGGGGTATCTTTACCGGAAGAAAGTTCATGCGCCCAGGCATAGGCGCCAATCACTTCGGCATTGCCATCCATACCCGCGGCAATTTTACCGGTGGAGCCTTCATGCGCTTTCACCAGACCCAGACGGGTCAGGTTCGGTAAATTCAGCGGGCCTTTGCGGCCGTGGTCAGCCTCGCCTTTGGCGCAGGCTTCTGCAATGTGGCCCAGCGTATCGGCGCCGACGTCGCCAAAGCGGTCTGCGTCTTCCGTTGCGCCAATCCCAAAGGAGTCCAGCACCATGATAAATGCACGTTTCATCTTGTTCTCCATACATCTTGCGCTGCAAAAAAGCGATCAGATCAGTATATCGCTATTCAGTGATACGGCGATAGACTGTCGGTGTAATTTCCGGGGCTTTATCGTCCAGTTTAATGGCCGCTTTGACCGCTTTCGCGGCCTCCTGCCAGCTGTTCTCGTCTTTGGCATGGATCACCGCCAGCGGACGCTGTCCGTCGACGCGGTCACCCAGACGCGCCATCTCGGTAAAGCCAACGCTATAGTCAATGGTGTCCGATGCCTGACGGCGGCCGCCGCCCATAGAAACCACTGCCATGCCCAGCGCGCGAGTATCCATCGCGCTGATAAAACCTTCGGTATCAGCATAGACTGCTTTGCTCAGCATCGCCGTCGGCAGATAATTAGCATAATTCTCGACAAAGTCGCTCGGCCCTTTCTGCGCCGCGACCATGCGGCCAAACACTTCCGCCGCTTTACCGTTATCCAGCACCGCCTGCAGCTTCGCGCGCGCCTCGGCATCGTCCGCCGCCAGCTTGCCGGAGATCAGCATTTCCACACACAGCGCCATTGTCACGTCGAACAGGCGCGGGTTGCGATATTCGCCGGTCAGGAACTGCACCGCTTCGCGAACTTCAACGGCGTTGCCGGCGCTGGAGGCCAGTACCTGATTCATATCGGTCAGCAGCGCGGTGGTGCGCACGCCGGCGCCGTTGGCGACACCCACGATCGCTTCGGCCAGCGCGGCAGAGAGTTCATAAGTCGGCATAAAGGCGCCGCTGCCGACTTTGACGTCCATCACCAGCGCATCCAGCCCTTCCGCCAGCTTCTTCGCCAGAATCGAGGCGGTAATCAGCGGGATGGAGTCCACCGTCGCGGTAATATCGCGGGTGGCATAGAAACGTTTGTCGGCCGGGGCAAGGGAGCTGGTCTGCCCGATAATTGCCACGCCAACATCTTTTATAATCTCGCGGAAGCGGTTGTCGTCCGGGAAGATATCGAAGCCCGGGATCGCTTCCAGTTTGTCCAGCGTACCGCCGGTATGGCCGAGGCCGCGGCCGGAGATCATCGGTACGTAACCACCGCAGGCGGCCACCATCGGCCCCAGCATCAGCGAAGTGACATCCCCGACGCCGCCGGTAGAGTGTTTATCGACGATCGGACCGTTAAGGTTGAGGCTTTTCCAGTCCAGAACGGTACCGGAATCCCGCATCGCCATGGTCAGCGAAACGCGCTCCGGCATAGACATATCGTGGAAGAAGATGGTCATCGCCAGCGCGGCGATCTGCCCTTCAGAGATAGTATTGTCGCGGATGCCGTTGATGAAAAAGCGGATCTCTTCATCGCTTAATGCCTGACCATCACGTTTTTTACGAATAATTTCTTGTGCGAGAAACACGGTAACCTCCCAAAGAGAATAAATTGCCGGATGACGGCGCGAGCGCCTTATCCGGCCTACAGGCATCAATTCGTAGGCCGGATAAGCGCAGCGCCATCCGGCAAATCAAGGGATTAGTAGCTGCTGGCGCTCTTGCCGTCGCCGTGACCCAGGGCTTTCAACAGGCTAGCCAGCAGGCTGGATGCGCCAAAACGATAGTGACGAGAATCGGCCCAGTCGGCGCCGAACAGTTCATCAGCGATCGCCAGGAACTGCTGCGCGTCTTCCGCGCTGCGCACGCCGCCCGCCGGTTTGAAGCCAACGGTTTTCTCAACGCCCATATCGCGGATCACTTCCATCATGATGCGCGCGCTTTCCGGCGTGGCATTTACCGGCACTTTACCGGTCGAGGTTTTGATGAAATCGGCCCCGGCTTTGATAGAGATTTCAGACGCTTTACGGATCAGCGCTTCTTCTTTCAGCTCACCGGTTTCGATGATCACTTTCAGCAGCACGTTAGCCGCCGCACAGGCTTCCTTACAGGCTTTCACCAGCTCGAAACCGACCTGCTCGTTGCCGGCGATCAGCGCGCGGTACGGGAAGACCACGTCCACTTCGTCAGCGCCGTAAGCGATCGCCGCGCGGGTTTCCGCCAGCGCAATGTCGATATCGTCATTCCCGTGCGGGAAGTTGGTGACCGTGGCGATGCGAATATCCGGCGTCCCCTGCTCATTCAGCGTTTTACGGGCGATCGGGATGAAGCGCGGGTAGATGCAGACCGCCGCGGTGTTACCCACCGGCGTTTTCGCCTGATGACACAGGGCAATGACTTTCTCATTGGTGTCGTCGTCATTCAGAGTGGTCAGGTCCATCAGTTTTAACGCGCGCAGGCTGCTTGCTTTTAAATCAGTCATTTCATACTCCGCCGGCGTCGTGCCGGATCAATAGTTTGTTCACCTTGCGAGTCTGTTACTATTGTAACATTCGCTCGTCGTTACACTTCGACATTCATCACAGTTAATGAAAACTACTTACGAATTTGCATTACTGTAACGTGATTAAAATCACAAATTACCACTCAATACCGTAGCAATTATCGTTAGTCCCCTCTTAAGCATAATAGATACCACGCCGCCGATGAGGATGTGATAATTCTAACACACAATAACAATTACACTCGATAGCGTGGCGCACATTTTGCCCAATTTACGGGCAATTAAAACGCTACAAATTGAAATATAAACTATTTTTCAAAAAAGAGAGTGGTGATGGAATTATCACATTTACAGCAACACCAGCGGCACGGTGGCCGCTGGTTCAGGAGACAGGCTTACAGGGCGAGAAAAACCCCGGCGATGGTGGCGCTCATCAGGTTGGATAGCGTCCCCGCCGCTACCGCACGTAGCCCAAGCTGAGCGATATCCTGCCGCCGGTTGGGCGCCATTCCCCCGAGTCCGCCAATCAGAATGGCGATCGATGACAGGTTGGCAAAGCCGCACAGCGCGAAAGAGATAATGGCTTTGGTGTGATCTGAAATGACCTGCAGCCCGGCCGCCGCCACTTCGGCATCCGCCTTTAAATATTCGCCAAAGTTCATGTAGGCCACGAACTCGTTAATGATCAGCTTCTGGCCGATAAACGACCCCGCCACCGTCGCTTCGTGCCACGGCACGCCAATCACCCACGCCAGGGGTGAGAAGATCCAGCCGAGGATCATCTGCAGCGACAGCTCAGGATGGTTAAACCAGCCGCCGACGCCGGAGAGTATGCCGTTCAGCAGGGCGATCAGCGCAATAAACGCCAGCAGCATCGCGCCGACGTTGAGCGCCAGTTGCATACCAGACGCGGCGCCGGAGGCGGCGGCATCCAGCACGTTGGCCGGTTTATCCGCGTCAGCGCTTTGGCTGTCATGAGCCGGGTTATCGTCCGGTTTTTCCGTTTCCGGTACGATAATTTTGGCAAACAGCAGGCCTCCCGGCGCCGCCATAAACGACGCGGCAATAAGGTACTCCAGCGGAACGCCCATCTGCGCATAGCCCGCCAGTACCGAGCCCGCCACCGAGGCCAGGCCGCCGCACATGACCGCAAACAGCTCCGAGCGAGTCATGGTGGCGATATAAGGACGCACCACCAGCGGCGCTTCGGTCTGGCCAACAAAGATGTTCGCCGTGGCCGACAGCGATTCGGTACGTGAGGTCTTCAGCACTGCCCGCAGCGCGCCGCCGAGAATGCGAATGACCAGCTGCATAATGCCCAGGTAGTAAAGCACGGCAATCAGCGACGAGAAGAAGACGATCACCGGCAGCACGCGCAGGGCAAAGACGAAGCCGCCGCCGCCAAACACCTCGAACATTTTATCGGAGACCAGCCCGCCGAAGATGAAACTAATCCCTTCATTGCCGTAGGCAATAACGCTGGCGACGCCATTCGACATCGCTAATAGCGCCGCGCGCCCGGCCGGTACATACAATATTAACGCGCCGATACCTACCTGGATTATCCAGGCGCCGAGCACGGTGCGCAGGTTAATGGCTTTTCGGTTATTGGAGAGCAGCACAGCAATGGCCAATAGCGCCACCATGCCGATAAGTCCCATGAGGATTTGCATACAGATTCCCTGTGTTTTTGATAGTCCAGTACTAACCGCGTGATTATATCGGCCTGAAACTATCCTGCCCGTCTGGCTTCACACATTTTAAGCAAATCAATGATATGGATGGACAATTATGAGAAATCGATCACCATACAGAGACCGGGGGAAGGGAAAACAAGGCGAGCGTATTGTGCATGATCCCTTCTTCTATGGCTGCCGGCGACTCCGGACGCAGTTCACACAGCGCCTCAAATACCCGTGCAGCTTGTTCCGGTCGATTGGGCTGTCCCTGAAAGCCATTTAGCGGCATATCCGGCGCATCGGTCTCCAGCAGCAGAGCGGAAAGCGGCAGACGCGCCATCACTTCACGGGTTTTACTGGCGCGGGGATAGGTAATGGTGCCGCCAACGCCGATCTTATAGCCAAGCTGAACGAAGCGCTCGGCCTGCTGCAGGCTGCCGGCAAAGCCATGGATGACTCCGGTACGCGGCAGGGCATGTTTTTTCAGCAGCATCGCCAGCTTATCGTGGGTGCGTCTGGAGTGGAGGATCACCGGCAGATCGTAACGCTTCGCCAGCCTCAGCTGCGCTTCCAGTAGCGCCTGCTGACGATCAAACTGCGGATCGTCGCGATAAAGATCGAGGCCAATCTCTCCCACCGCCACCAGTTTAGGCGGCCGCTGCGCCATCAAGGCTTCCAGCTGCGCCAGTCCCTCATCAGTATGCTCTTCGATGACGATCGGATGCATACCCAGCGCGGCGTACAGCGCTTCGTGCTGAGCTGCCAGCGTCAGCACGCGGCTAAAACGCTCAGCAGAGATGGCTGGAACGATAATTCGCCCGACGCCGGCCTGCGCCGCACGCGCCAGGCTGGCGACCTCATCTGCCGCGAAGGGGGGAAAATCAAAGTGACAGTGGGTATCGATAAAACGGTGCGTCACGCCAGATCCTCATGATCAAAACTGGGGTCATTCGCCTGGGGCGCAGGCATGATGGTCGCCTGGGGCGCTTCATTGGCCACCGGCACCGGCGGCACCACCACCGGCGCGGGCCGGGCAATACGCGGCGCGTGGCGCAGCAGCGGCGGCTGGTCGGCCAGTAGTTTACCCACCGTTGCCAGGAAATAACGGCCGCACTGGCGCCCGGTTTTGTAGTCCTCCAGCAGCGCCGGTAGTCGGCTGCCTAGCGCCATGCTGCGCAGCGGCCGCTGCGGATAGATTTCGAAGATCCGCAACTTACCCGGCGGTTTCTCGATGAACTGCTGGATGGCGCGGTAGGTGGTTTCGTGATGATGCACCAAATTGACCAGCGGTTGCAGACTACTCTCTCCCAGCCAGCGCTCCATCCGCTTGAACCACTGCGGGGTATAAAACATCTGCGAAGGGACGGTACGGATCACCACGATGGTCTTGGCGCCGCGGCGGGCCGCCTCCTGCACCGGGATCGCATCGCTGACGCCGCCGTCCAGGTAGCTAACGCCGTCGAGCAACACGCCGCTGCGATAAAAGCCGGGGATGGCGCTGGAGGCGCGGATCAGATCCAGCCACGTTTGCGGCGTCGGCGAAAAATAGCTGGCGGAGTAATCGTCACCGCGGCAAGCGCATAGCCACAGCTCTTTCCCCAACGCGAACTGCGCTTCGGCATAGTTCATGGCAAGCGGCATTTGCTGCGAAGTGGCCTCAACCAGCCAGTCGAGATCGATAAGGTTGCCGCCGCGCACAAAGCGCATCGGATCGAAAAACTGGCGTGAAGTGGTGTAGCGGGTGATAACTTTGCGTGCATAGCCTTGCTGATTACACATGTAGGCGGAGAGGTTTTGCGCGCCGGCGGAAGTACCCAGCATCAGGTCAAAGGGGTTAAATCCGGCGCGCATAAATTCGTCCAGCACCCCGGCAGTAAAAATCCCTCGCTGTCCTCCACCTTCGCATACCAGCGCCAGCTTGCCTGGTCGGAAGGGTTTAACCGCCAGCGGGGCGATATTGCCCAGCGTGACGGGAATGCGCTGCCCCACCCTGCTTTCCTGTTCGATTGATCTTCTCCTGACAAGGTAACGCAATTTGCCCGCCGCTTAAACCGCGAAAGCCAGTCCTCAGGACTGGCTTTGTGTAAGATGACGTGTCAGTAAAAATGCTTAGGCTTCAGTATCGCCCGCATCGCGGGCCGCCTAAGGACGTCTGCGTCCTGTAAACAGGCTCACCAGGAACAGGATAATCCCGACGACAAAGACGATTTTCGCAGCGCCAGCGGCCGTACCCGCCAGACCACCAAAGCCCAGAGCCGCAGCAATTAATGCAATGACCAGAAAAATAATTCCCCATCGAAACATACTTTTCTCCTTACCATAATGGACGGTGAACAGCGGTTTGCGCACCCTTTCTGTATAGCTCATCGCTCAGTGGATGCTGCTATTCGTTCGGCAACCTTGGCCAGACAACACTTTTGTTAATAACTCGGTTTACTTAACGCTAAGATCGTTGCGCACGCTTTTCACACCGGAGACCGCTTTCGCAATCTCTGCGGCACGCTCCGCCTGCGCCGCGGAAGCCACCGTACCGGTCAGATGTACCGCGCCGGCGTTGGTTTCGACTTTCACATTGCGCGAAGGGACAATGTCATCCGCCAGCAGCTTGGCTTTCACTTCGCTGGTAATGGCGGTATCCCCGGCATAGCCTTTCAGCGTCGCCGTCTCGCTCGATGATTTATGATGGACCGTCAGCTTGTCGTTAACGTGTGAGACGCCTTTGACCTCTTTCGCTACGCTCAGTGCCTGACTTTTCTGTTCAGCACTGGTGACGTCGCCGCTGAGGGTGACCACTTTATTCTCCGTTTTCACCGAAATATCGCCGGAGTTAATATCTTTATGGTCGATCAGCGCCGCTTTTACCCGTGCGGTAATGGTACTGTCGTCCATAAAATCGCCGACTTTGTTAATCGAATTATCTACCGCCTCTCCCGCATTGCTGGCAGCCGACTTCGCACTGTCTACCGTTGTTTTTTCCGTCTCTGCCGAGGCGTTCAACGCGGCTAAGCCTAAGAAGAGCGCCAGCAACATATTGGCATTCTTTAGTCTGGTCATCGTTATGTCCTCGTTTTTTCACCAGCGCTGGCGTCTTATCGCAGTGAATTACGCCAGCATTTTTAAAAACACGAATTAAATATAGTAGACAGACGAAGGGGTTGCGGAGGATATGGATAAAAAACAGACGAATTAGCGGTGTTTTAAGAACTTTCCAGAAGGAAGGGAACGGGGGCGTAATCAGAAAAAAGCGCGGCCTGCGCCGCGCTTCGTCAGGGATTAGTGCTCGCGCGTTTTGCGGAACACCACGTCAGGGTAACGCTCCTGCGTCAGGTTCAGGTTGACCATTGTCGGGGCGATGTAGGTCAGGTTATCGCCGCCATCCAGCGCCAGCTGAACTTCATTTTTCCGCTTGAACTCTTCGAACTTCTTCACGTCAGTAGATTCAACCCAGCGCGCGGTGGCCACGTTGACCGATTCGTAAATCGCTTCCACGTTGTATTCGCTTTTCAGACGCGCTACCACCACGTCAAACTGCAGCACGCCGACGGCGCCAACGATTAGATCGTTATTAGCGATCGGGCGGAAGACCTGGACCGCGCCCTCTTCAGAGAGCTGAACCAGCCCTTTCAGCAGCTGTTTCTGCTTCAGCGGATCCTTCAGGCGAATACGACGGAACAGTTCCGGCGCGAAGTTCGGAATACCGGTGAACTTCATCATCTCGCCCTGGGTAAAGGTATCGCCAATCTGAATGGTGCCGTGGTTATGCAGGCCGATGATATCGCCTGGGTACGCTTCTTCAACGTGCGAGCGATCGCCCGCCATAAAGGTCAGCGCGTCGGAAATCACTACGTCCTTGCCGATACGCACCTGACGCAGCTTCATGCCTTTTTCATATTTGCCGGACACCACCCGCATGAAAGCCACGCGGTCGCGGTGTTTCGGATCCATGTTGGCCTGAATTTTAAACACGAAGCCGGTGAATTTCTCTTCCGTGGCGGTGACTTCACGCGTGTCGGTGTTGCGCGGCATCGGCGCCGGGGCCCACTCCACCAGGCCATCCAGCATATGGTCAACGCCGAAGTTACCTAACGCGGTTCCGAAGAAGACCGGGGTGATTTCCCCGGCCAGGAACAGATCTTTGTCGAACTCATTCGACGCCCCCTGCACCAGCTCCAGCTCGTCACGCAGCTGCTGCGCCAGGTCTTCCCCCACCGCCGCGTCGAGATCCGGGTTGTTGAGCCCCTTCACGATACGCACTTCCTGGATGGTGTGGCCTTTACCGGTCTGATACAGGTAGGTTTCGTCTTTGTAGAGATGATAAACGCCTTTGAACAGCTTGCCGCAGCCGATAGGCCAGGTAATCGGCGCGCAGCCGATTTTCAGCTCGTTCTCGACTTCATCCAGCAGCTCCATCGGATCGCGGATATCACGGTCGAGTTTGTTCATAAAGGTGAGGATCGGCGTATCGCGCAGACGGGTGACTTCCATCAGCTTACGGGTCCGATCTTCGACGCCTTTTGCCGCGTCAATCACCATCAGGCAGCAGTCCACCGCCGTCAGGGTACGGTAGGTATCTTCGGAGAAGTCTTCGTGCCCCGGTGTATCCAGCAGGTTCACCAGGCAGTCATGATACGGGAACTGCATTACCGAGGTGGTGATCGAGATACCACGCTGCTTTTCCATCTCCATCCAGTCGGATTTCGCGTGCTGGCTGGAACCACGACCTTTTACTGTACCGGCGGTCTGAATCGCCTGTCCGAACAGCAGCACCTTTTCGGTGATGGTGGTCTTACCGGCATCCGGGTGAGAAATAATGGCAAAAGTGCGGCGTTTGGCCACCTCTTGCAGATAAGGAGACAACGTCATAATTAATCTTCTAAGTAAACGCGGCCATGGGCCACGCATGTGGAATACGAAAAATTGCGGCTATTTTACCCATCAACGGGGGGGAGGCAATCAGTGTTTACACAGGAGCTGCTCCAGTTCGCTTAACGAGGTCACCGTCCAGTCCGGCTCGAGGTCCGCCGGCAGCTCGTGCTGATGCGCATTGAGCCAGCAGGTCGCCAGTCCGGCGTTCACGCCGCCGCGAATATCCGACTCGGCGGTATCGCCGACCATCAGCACCCGCGAGCGCGGTGGGTTACCCGCCTGCGCCAGCGCATAATCGAAAATACGCGCGTCCGGCTTGGCGACACCCACCTGTTCAGAAATAATCAGCAAATCAAAGTGATCGCGTAAACCTGTCCGCTCCAGACGAGTCTGCTGCAGCGAGGTAAAGCCGTTGGTGATGATGCCCATTCTGACCTTGCCCTGCAGCGCGTTGAGCAGCGAGACCGCGCCCGGCAACGGGGCACAGATTTCCGCCATCGCATTCATAAACGCGTCGTTGAGTTCCCCGGGCGGCACATTCAAACGTTCCGCCCAGCTGTCAAAACGCTGGTGCTGCAGCTGCAGCGAGGTGATGGCGCCGTTTTGGTAATCCACCCATAGCGGCTTGTTCACGGCCTGATAGTCCTGAAAATCTTCGGCGGTAAAGGTCACGCTGTAGTCGAGAAACATCCGCTGCAAGCCGCTGAAAGAATCAAACGTAAACAGCGTTTCATCGGCATCAAAGAAAATCCAGTCCCATTTCATCGTATCACCTTGTGTTACATACTGATTGGCAGAGCCATAATAATGGCGTCTTCGCGTCCGTCGGCCGTAGGATAGTAGTTGCGGCGGATGGTTGCCTCATTGAAACCTACGCTCTCATACAGCGCGATGGCGGCAACGTTGGATGCTCGCACCTCCAGCCACAGCGTGACGACGCCGAGTTTTTCGACTTCATCAATGACATGCTCCAGCAGCGCTCGCCCCAGGCCGCGGCGCTGGTAGGCGGGATCGACGGCGATATTGAACAGCGTCGCCTCATCCAGTACCACTTGCGTAATGGCGAAAGCCGCCATTTCGCCATCTACCGACAGCTGATAGTTGCGATAGCGCTCCCCCTGGTTACTGGCCAGAGTCTGTTCGCTCCACGGGAAAGCGTGGGCGCGTTTTTCGATGTGCCAGGCTTTGGTTAAATCAGCCGTGCTGAGGGTAGAAATCGTGTTCATGTGCGCAGATTTGTTGCCAGAGCGCCCTGCGAACCGGCGCGCTGGTCTGGAGTTCATCAAAAGCGGGGGTGGACACCTGGGCGCCCGCCAGCGGCAGCGACGCCTCTGTGCCCAACCGCCAGCTGTTGCAGCGGCTGTCCTGCGGCAGCATCGCCACCCGCTCCGGAGTCAGCTGCAGGACCTGATCTGGCGTCACGGCCAGCGCGCGTAATATGTCGCTAATCAGCGGCTCTGTCAGCGACGGCGGGGTTTCCGCCACCATCACCAGACGAATATGTTCAGGAAGCGAGATAGCGATTTCGCCCTGCAACGCCCCCGGTCGGCGCAGCGACCACTGGGTAATGCCCAGCTGCTGTAATTGCCAGTCTCGTCGGGATGTCATAGCGAAACACTCCTGTTAAACAAGCGCGCAATATAGCAAATCCGTCGTATCTGCGCCAACAAACTACTATAATCGGCGCCAGTCTTAATGAAGGAGTGTTTCATGTCCGCTTTTACCCCGGCAAGTGAAGTCTTGCTGCGCCACAGTGATGATTTCGAGTCCGCCCGCGTTCTGTTTGCCGGTGACCTGCAGGATGACCTGCCTGCGCGTCTGGATACCGCGGCCAGCCGCGCCCACACCCAACAGTTCCACCACTGGCAGGTCCTCAACCGCCAGATGGGTGACACCGTCCGTTTTAGCTTAGTGGCTGAGGCCGCTGACGTCGCCGAATGCGACACCCTGATCTACTACTGGCCAAAGAACAAACCAGAGGCGCAGTTCCAGCTGATGAACCTGCTCTCTCTGCTGCCGGTGGGAAGCGACATTTTCGTCGTCGGTGAAAACCGCAGCGGCGTCCGCAGCGCGGAGCAGATGCTGGCTGAATACGCGCCATTAAACAAAGTGGATAGCGCCCGCCGCTGTGGCCTCTATCATGGACGTCTGGAAAAGCAGCCGACCTTCGACGCCGACGCATTCTGGGGCGAATACACACTGGATAATCTGACGATAAAAACCCTGCCGGGCGTCTTCAGCCGCGACGGTCTGGACGTCGGCAGCCAGCTGCTGCTCTCCACCCTCGAGCCGCATACCAAAGGGAAAGTGCTCGACGTCGGCTGCGGCGCGGGCGTGCTGGCCGCCGCGCTGGCCAGCCATTCACCGAAAGTGCGCCTCACCCTGTGCGACGTCAGCGCCCCGGCGGTCGAAGCCAGCCGCGCGACGCTTGCCGCCAACGGCCTGGCTGGCGATGTGTTTGCCAGCAACGTCTTCTCCGAGGTCAATGGTCGCTTCGACATGATCATCTCCAACCCGCCATTCCATGACGGCCTGCAGACCAGTCTCGAAGCCGCCCAGGCGCTGATCCGCGGCGCGGTTCGCCATCTGAACAGCGGCGGCGAGCTGCGCATTGTCGCCAACGCCTTCCTGCCGTATCCGCAGGTGCTGGATGAGACGTTCGGCTTCCATGAGGTGATCGCCCAGACCGGGCGCTTTAAGGTCTATCGCACCATCATGACCCGTCAGGCGAAAAAATAATCGTCTTTTCACGCCGGCGGCCCGCTCCTGGTACCGCTGGCGCTTCCCGCGGGCAAATCCGCCCATTTTTGCAGCAATCGATACAACCTGCATAATTAACTATTGACGTGTCGCCGAAAACCACTAGAATGCGCCTCCGTGGTAACGATACTTTCAGAGTATCGATGGTATGCGAAGGTGGCGGAATTGGTAGACGCGCTAGCT